>JAFAMS010000304.1 GCA_019233165.1 Vulcanimicrobiota bacterium
CGTGTGCGGCCCGACCAGCGTCTCGACGTACATCAGGTCCGCATAGTGCGGATTCTTCGTCGAGGTGCTGGCCCACAGCGGCCGCTGGACGTCGGCGCCTTTCGCCTCGAGCTTCTTGAAGCGCTCGGTTCCGAAGATCTTCTCGAATTCTTCGTAGGCGAGCTTGGCGTTCGCGATCGCCGCTTTTCCGAGGAGCGGTTCGAGCTGATTCTGTCCGCTCGCAATTTTCGACTCGAGCTGCTTGTCGACTTTCGTGTCGATCCGGGAAAGGAAGAAGCTGGCGACCGACGCGATGTGGTCGATCTTCTGCCCCGCCGCCGCGCGCCGCTCCAGCCCCGCGATGTACGATTCCGCCGCCATGCGGTAACTTTCGATCGAGAAGAGCAGCGTGACGTTCACGTTGATCCCGGCCGCGATCACCTCGGTGACCGCGGGGCCGCCCTCTTTGGTTCCGGGGATCTTGATCATCAAGTTCGGGCGGTCGACGGCTTTCCACAGGCGTTTCGCCGCCTCGACCGTGCTCTTCGTATCGTTCGCAAGGAGCGGCGAAACCTCGAGCGAGACGAAGCCGTCGCCGCCGCCCGTCGTGTCGTAGAGGTGGCGAAACTCGTCGAGCGCGTGGCGGATGTCGTCGATCGCGAACGCTTCGAAGAGTTTGGTCGGATCCGATTCGGTCGCCGCAAGCGCGCGGAGCTGGTCGTCGTAGTCGCTGCCGCTGTCGATCGCCTTCTCGAAGATCGTCGGGTTGGAGGTCATCCCCCGCAGCCCTTCCCCGATCAGCTTTTTCAGCTCGCCCGACGCGAACATCGAGCGCTGAATGTTATCGAGCCAAATGCTCTGTCCGACGGCGGCGAGTTTTTGCAGTTGATTTGCCATGATACTTCCTCTTACACGCGCGCGAGAAGACCGGATGCGAGCTCGGCGATGCGTTCGGGTGTGAAACCGAATTCCTTCGCCAGCGCCCCTGCCGGCGCCGAAGCGCCGAAGTGGTCGATACCGTACGCGATCCCGCGCTCGCCGACGTACTTGTGCCACCCCAGGGTCGCGCCCGCCTCGATCGACATGCGAGCGCGGACTTGGCTGGGAAGCACGCCTTCCTTGTACGCTTGGTCCTGCGCGTCGAAGAGCTCGCAGGACGGCATCGAGACGACGCGCACCGCGGTCCCCTTCGCTTCGAGCAGCTTGGCCGCATCGACGGCGAGCGAGACCTCGGAGCCGGTCGCGATCAAGATCAAGTCGGGAGTCCCGGCTGCGTCTTTGAGCACGTACGCACCGCGCGAGACGGGCGCCTCGCGCGCGCCCAGGAACGGGACTTTTTGGCGGGTGAGGACGAGCGCGTACGGCCCCGTCTCCGGCTGCAGCATCACCTTCCAGGCTTCGAGTGTCTCGAGCGAGTCGGCCGGCCGGATCGTGATCACGTTCGGCGTCGCGCGCAGCGTCGCGAGTTGCTCGATCGGTTGATGCGTCGGGCCGTCCTCGCCCAGAAAAACCGAATCGTGCGTGAAGATGAACAGAACGCGCGACTTGTTGAGCCCGGCCAGGCGAACCGCCGGTTTCATATAGTCGAGGAAGTTGAAGAACGTCGCGGTGTACGGCAGCAGCCCGCCGTGCGCCTGAATACCGTTGGCGATCGCACCCATCCCATGCTCGCGCACGCCGAAGTGGATGTTGCGGCCCGCGTAACTCCCCGGCTCGAAGTCGCCGCAGTCTTTGAGATACGTCTTCGTCGACGGATCGAGATCGGCGGAGCCTCCGATCAGCTCGGGCAGATCTTTTGCGATCGCATTCATCACCGTCCCGCCGGCGTCGCGCGTCGCGACGCTGCCGTTCTCTGCGTTGAAGCTCGGCCAGTTCAGCTTCGGCAGATTCCCCGCGATCATCCGTTCGAGCTGCGCGGCCAGGTCGGGGTTACGCTGCTTGTACGCAGCGAACGTCGCCTTCCAGTCGTCGTAGAGCTTGCCGTTCGCCTCCGCGCGCTCGCGCCAGAACGTGAGGACGTCGTCGGGGACGAGAAAATCCTGATCGGCAGGCCAGCCGAAGAACTCTTTGGTCTTCTTGACGTTGTCTGCCCCGAGGGGTTCGCCGTGCGCCTGGTACGTCTCGGCGCGCGGCGAGCCGTAGCCGATGACGGTGCGAATGGAGACGAGTGTCGGCCGTTCGCGCTGCGACTGTGCGTCGCGGAGCGCCGCATCGATCGAGTCGACGTCGTTGGCGTGCTGCATCTCGACGCGCAGCGTCCGCCAGCCATACGCCTCAAACCGTTCGTTCACGTTTTCGTCGAACGTGACGCTCGTCGGGCCGGCGAGCGAGACGTGATTGTCGTCGTAGAGCACGATCAGCTTGCCGAGCTTCAGATGTCCTGCGAGCGAAGCGGCCTCCGAGGCGACGCCTTCCATCATGTCGCCGTCGCCGGCGAGGCAATACGTGTAGTGGTCGCAGACCGTCTGCTCCCGATTGAATGCCGCCGCGAGGTGCGCTTCGGCGATCGCGAGGCCGACCGCATTTCCGAGTCCTTGCCCGAGCGGTCCGGTCGTTACCTCGATGCCCGGCGTGTGATGCGCTTCGGGGTGCCCCGGCGTCTTGGAGTGCAGCTGTCGGAACGCTTTGAGATCGTCCAGCGTCAGCGCGTAGCCGGTGAGGTACAGCATGCTGTACAGCAGCATGGAGCCGTGTCCGGCAGAGAGGACGAAACGGTCACGATCGAACCAATCCGGGTCCTTCGGGTTGTAGCGGAGATGTCGCGACCACAGCGTGTACGCGACCGCGGCGGCGCCGAGCGGCAATCCCGGATGCCCGGAATTTGCTTTCTGCACGGCGTCGATCGAGAGCATGCGGATCGTATTGATGCGCTTCTCGTCGGCGGCAGTATTCGACACGGTTATCCTCAATCGGCAAGAGTGCAACGACTTGGCAAGGCCCCGGCGTCCCTTCGGTCACGGCCTTCCGCGCCCCCGGGTGGGAGGGCGCTCCGAGAGGGGCGTATCCTCGGGGCGACGTGGATATCGAGGAGCTGAAGGCCGGGATCGAGGCGCTCGTCGCCGACCGGTCCCGCCTGAAGAAGCGCGAAGGGAAGGTCGTCGACAAGGTGATCGCCGCCCTAGACGAGGGCCTGATCCGCGTCGCCGAGCCGCGCGACGGCGAGTGGGTCACGAACGCCTGGGTCAAACAGGCGATCCTGCTGTACTTTGCGCGGATGGAGATCGTCCCGATCGGCCCGGCGATCCGCGATGCCGGGGATGCGGTCCGATGGCGCTCCGAATCGCCGTCGTATTACGACAAGCTTCCCACCAAGCGCAATTACAAGAAACTGGGGGCGCGCTGCGTCCCCGGCGGCGTCGCGCGCTATGGGTCGTTCTTGGGAAAGAATGCGATCTTGATGCCGGGCTTCGTGAACATCGGCGCGTACGTCGACCAGGGTTCGATGGTCGACACGTGGGCTACGGTCGGTTCCTGCGCCCAGATCGGGAAGAACGTGCATCTCGCCGGCGGGGTCGGGATCGGCGGGGTCCTCGAGCCGCCGCAGGCGCAGCCGGTGATCGTCGAAGACGGCGCGTTCGTCGGCTCGCGTTGCATCGTCGTCGAGGGGGTGCGGATCGGAACCGAAGCCGTCCTCGGCGCGGCGGTCGTCCTCACCGCCAGCACGCCGATCGTCGATGTCCGTGGGACGCAACCGGTCGTCACGCGCCGGACGATCGCGCCGCGAAGCGTCGTCATCCCGGGGACGTTGCCGAAACAATTCTCTGCCGGTGAGTTCGGGACTCCGTGCGCGCTCGTGATCGGGACTCGGACCGAATCGACCGATAAGAAAACTTCGCTGAACGCCGCGTTACGAGAATACGAGGTGGCCGTCTGATGCTTGCCGAGCGCAGTTTGACCGTTGCACGTTTGCGCGTGCGACCGCTCGACGTCCCGATCCGCCGTCCGCTCGCGACGAGCGCAGGGACCGTTTCCTCAGCTGCGATCGTCGCGATCGACCTGATGACGGACGACGGGCCGACCGGCTGCGCGTACATTCAAGTGTACGCGCCCTGGGCACTCGGGCCGATGGCGCAGTTGATCGAGCGGCTCGGCGAGTTCATTGCGGGCCGGCCGCTCGCGCCGCTCGAGATCGAAGAGCGGCTGCAAGGTAAACTCAAGCTCCCCGGAGCGCAAGGATTCACCCTCATGGCGCTCGCGGGGATCGACATGGCGGCATGGGACGCGCTCGCAAAGGCGCGCGAGCTTCCGCTGGCGTCCCTGCTCGGCGGAGCGCCGCGGCCGATTGCGGCGTATAACAGTAACGGCCTTGGAATCATCGGCGAAGCGCGCGCCGCCGGCGAGGCGCGCGAGCTCGTCGCCGAGGGTTTTCGCGCGATCAAAGTGCGCGTCGGCTATCCCGACGCGGGTACCGACCTCGCCGTCGTGCGAGCGGTGCGCGAGGCGGTCGGAGCGGACGTGACCGTGATGGCCGATTACAACCAGGCCTTGCGCGTCCGCGATGCGATCGACCGCATCCGAATGCTCGACGACGAAGGCCTGCTCTGGGTCGAGGAACCGGTTGCGGCCGACGACGCGCACGGTCACGCGGACGTCCGTGGCGCGGTCGGGACCGCAATTCAAACCGGCGAGAATTGGTGGGGGCCGCATCCCATGGCCGAATTCCTTCGCTTGCGCGCGTGCGATTACGGGATGCCCGACGCAATGAAGATCGGCGGCGTCACGGGTTGGCTGCGCGCCGCAGCGCTCGCCGAGTCGGCCGGACTTCCGCTCTCGAGCCATCTCTATCCCGAAATTTCGGCGCATCTGCTCGCGGTCGCGCCGACACGGCACTACCTCGAATACGTCAACTGGGCCGAGGCGATACTCGCGCAGCCGCTTGCAATCAAGGATGGAGAAGCGATCGCCTCGAGCGCGCCCGGGAGTGGAATAAGCTGGAACGAGGAGGCGCTTACGCGATACGCGGTATGAAACTGTTGGTGATCTTCGACGGTTCCGATGACGGCTTCGAAGGGTTGCGTTTAGCCGCCGAGGTGCTTGCGGGGAAGGGGAGACACGAGTCCACCCTTGCCGTCATCGGGTGGCCGCCGCGCGTTTCGCCGCTTTGGGACAAGGCGTTCACGGCGCAGGTCACGCTCGATGACCTGCACCGGTCGATGGCCGAGGTCGCGTCGCGCGAGCTTAAACGGCTGCAGACGCTCTTCGCGCCCCTCGGGCCGTCGAAGTCGCATTTCGGCGAAGGCGATCCCGTCGATGAGATCGAGCGGCTGATCGCGAGCGAAAAACCGGAGCTCGTCCTCATCGGTCTGACGCGCGGCCGGCATCGTGAGGTCGTTCTGGCGAACGTCGGGCAGGTGATCGCTCGGACTCAGGTTCCGATGTTCGTGACCTACGGCGCCGAACCAAAGAAGTGAACCCGCGCGTCGAGGCGATCGAAGGCTCGCTGATCCGCGCGCTCAATGCGCGCAAGAGGCCGAGCTCGATCGACCTCGGTCTCGGCGAGCCGAGCCTGATGCCGAACATGGCGTATCTCGAAGCCGCGGCGCGCTGGGTCGCAACCAACGGCTGCCGCTACACGCCGAACGCCGGCGATCCGGAATTCCGCGACGTCGTCGCGCGCCATTACGGGTATCCGCAGCTCGACCGCGCGGAAAACGTGATCGCTACGCAGGGCTCGCAAGAGGCCGTGTACATTTGCATCAAAGCGCTGCTCGATCCGGCGCGCGACTCTATCCTGATCGTCGAGCCGGCATTTCCGGTGTATCGGAAATGCGCGCAACTCGAAGGGATTGCCGTCCAGACGGTGCAGCTCGCGGCGAGCGACGGCTTCGCGTTCGACCCCGATCGAATTCTGGCGGCGGTGACGCCGCAGACGCGGATGATCGTGATCTGCTCGCCGAGCAACCCGACCGCGCGCGTCATCTCGCGCGCCGCGGTCGAGCGGCTCGCTTCGGCGCTCCTCGCGCGCGGCGGCGAGCCGGTCTACGTCATGCACGACGAGATCTACCGCGAGCAAACGTTCGTCGACGACGCGGGCTGGTTCGGCGAAGTCTATCCGCACACGCTCGCCATCAACTCTCTCTCCAAGAGCAACGCCCTGACGGGGATGCGGATGGGCTGGGCGATCGCGCCGAGCGCGGTGATCCCGGCGATGAGCAAAGCGCACGCGTGGGTCGTCTCGACCGCGAACACGTTCGCCCAGCGCGTCGCGATCGAGATCTTCGCCACGCCCGGCGGCCTGCAGGAGCACCACCGCTGGTATGCCGAGCAGCGCGCGGGAACGCTCGGCGAGCTCGACTCGATCGGATTGCGGCACTTGCCGATCGAAGGCTCGTTCTACGTCGCCGTTCATATCGGCGATGCGACGAACTCGCTCGCTTTTGCCGAGCGCTTGATCGAAGAAGACGACGTCGTCGCGATCCCAGGCTCGAATTTCGCACCGTCGTTCGAAGGCTGGCTGCGCTGTTCGTGGGTTGCCCCACTCGAACGGGTCCGCGAGGGCTTCGCGCGCATCGCCCGTAAGTCGGGAGTATTGGCCGTGGGAGGGTAGCTTCTAGGTTCTATGCAGCTCACCGATTCGCAGCTCGCCCAGTTCGATCGCGATGGTTTCCTCCGGTTCGAGCGACTCTTCACCGACGATGAGATCGCGCTCTTGAAATCCGACCTGACCCGCGTCGGCAGCGCGAGCAGCGACGCGATCATCCGCGAGCGCACCGGCTCGGTGCGAACGATCTACCGCTGTCACGAACCCGACGGGCCGACCGCGTCGCCTGCGTTCCGGCGGCTCGCGCGGACCCCGCGTTTCCTGCGCCCCGCGCAAACGGTATTGCGCGACGACCGGCTTTACGTCTATCACTGCAAGAACAACATCAAGACCGCGATCGACGGGACGGTGTGGTTGTGGCATCAGGACTACGGCTACTGGCAGCACGATGGCGTTCCGACGCCCAACATGGCGACGTTCTTGGTGATGCTCGACGATGCGACCGAGTTCGGCGGCTGTCTCTACTTTTTGCCGGGAAGCCATCGCGGACCGGTCCTTCCGGCGCATAAGGACGAGATGACGACCTCGTATCCGCAATGGGCGATCGAGAAGCCGGCGATCGTGGAAGCGTTACGCACCGGACCGCGTCCGGTCGCGATCGAAGGCGGACCGGGGACCGCGGTGCTCTTCCACTGCAAGATGGTCCACGGTTCGGGCCACAATCTCTCGCCGAACGATCGCTGGCACGCGTACATGGCGTACAACCCGAGCGCGAACCGGCCGAATCCCGTCCCGGCGAATCCGCGCCCGGATTACGTCGTCTCGCGCAACTACACGCCGCTCGAGCTCCTCGCCGGCGATTCGTTGCGCGAGCCCGTCACCGCTTAAGCGATCATTTGACCGAGTCGACGAGAAAGACCGTCATCCCGGCTTCGGTGTAGCTCTTCCCGCTCAGCGTCACGGTTTTGTTCAACGACTTGCAGAGCGCGGCCGCCGTCTCGCTGCCCATTTGCGTCGAAACCAAGGTGATCTTACCGTTCGCGAGCACGCCGAGCATCCCGCACTCCGGTTTCATTCCTTCGTCTTTCATCGAGCCCATTGAGCTCGAGCCCATGGCGTGATCGCCGCCGGACATCGCGTGGCCCTTCATCGAGTCCATGTTGTGATCTTTGGTGACATAGGTCGCGACGTCGACGACCTTCCCGGTTAGCGTCCCTGCCGTCTGCGCCGTCGCAAACGTCGTGGCGGCGAGCAGCGCGCCGAGCGCTAGAGCAACTAGTCTCATCGAGAACCTCCTACGGGCGGATTCTCGCACGCTGGGCAGCCGCCCGATGTAAGCGCTCTTACCCAGCCAGCTCGAGCCGCATCAGGATCGCGTCCCAGGCCTCGCCGTCGCGGCGCGGGACGACCCGTTCTTTGAACGCGACCTCGACGAACCCGTGTCTCCGGTACAGCGCGAGCGCCGCGGCGTTGTCTGGAAAGACGGCGAGCTCGATCGCGCCGATGCCGTCGAGGGAGCGCGCCGCTTCGAGCGCCGCTCGCATCAGCGCCGAACCGATCCCCCGGCGCCGATAGCCCTCCCGTACGACCATCCCCAGGCCGAGCGTCCCCGGCTCGCCTTTCCACAGCGAGAGCTCTCCGACGAGCTCGCCTTCGCATTCCGCGACGAACGCGGTCGTCGCCGTTCCAAGATCCTCGAGCCATTCGCGGCGACGCTGCGCCGTGTCGTACGGCGGTTCGGACGCGATCCAGCGTCGCTCGCTCCCGACCTCTTCGACGAGCGAGACGACCGCGTCGGCATCGGCCGCGGTCGCTTCGCGTATCGTGGCCTCTAGATCGTGGGTTGGAACCCGCCGACTCCCATATTCCAAAGCAAGAACGCGTACTCGTCGGCGACGAGCTGTTCGCTTTGTTCTTTCGTCGACCCGATGCCGTGGCCGCCCTCGTACTCGACGCGCAGCAAGATCGGCTTCCCGCTGGTGTTGTCGGCCTGGAGCGTCGCGGCCATCTTTGCAGCTTGCCATGGATCGACCCGCGGATCGTTCACGCCGGTCGTCAGCATTACCGCCGGATACTTTGCGCCCGGCCGAACGTGTTGAACGGCGCTCGTCGCATACAGGTTCTTGAATCCCCCCTCGGTTTTGACCGAACCGAATTCCGGGATGTTCGGCGGACCGTTTGCGGTGAACTCGATCCGCAGTTGATCGGAGACCGGAACCTCGTCGAGGATTGCGGCGAACAGCTCGGGCGCTTGCGTGATCGCTCCGCCCATCGTGATCCCTCCGGCGCTCCCGCCGCGGCCGCCGAGCTTCCCGGGCGAAGTATACTTTTGGTCGATCAACCACTTCGCGCAATCGACGAAATCGTTGACGGTGTTGATCTTGTTCGTGTCCTTGCCGGCGAGATGCCACTCCTCGCCGTACTCGCCGCCGCCCCGAACGTGCGCGATCGCGTAAACGCCGCCGCGTTCGAACCAGGTCAGACGCACCGGAGAAAAGCTCGGATTCGAGTTGATCCCGTACGAACCGTACGCGTACAGCAGCGTGGGGTTCGAACTGTCCTTCTTCATGTCTTTGCGGTGGACGATTGAAAGCGGGATCATCACGCCGTCGCGCCCCTTGACTTTCACCTCTTCGGAGGTGATGTTCGAGTAATCGACTGGCGAAGGCGGATCGAGCTTCGTGTCGACGACGCGATTCGTCGCGGGATCGTAGGCGTACCACAGCGCCGGAATCGTCCAGCCTTCGAGTTTCGCGAGAAAGCCCGTCTCGTCGGGTTCCGTCGTCAAGTTGCTGAGCGTGCCGTTCACGGGAAGCGGAACGTCCGCGGGTTTCATGTCGCTATACGCGAGCCGCGTCATCCGGCCCAAGCCGTCCTCGAGCGACTGAACGTAGAGCGCGTCTTTCGCCGGCGAGAGCGCTTCGACGACGCGAGCGCTTGGAGCTACGACGGTTTTTGCATTCGCGAGGGTTCCGCCCGGAAGGTCGACTTCCAAAACTTTGAACCGCGGCGCATTTTGATGGCTCAAGAGAAAGATTTGGTTCGCATGCACGGCGGCGTCGGTGACGCCGTCCGCCGGGTCGACGAGCTTCTTCCAGGCGGCCTTCCCGCCGTCGAACCCGCTCTTGGGGGCGTAATAGATCGTCAGCTCGCGCTGCACGCCATTGATGAGGAATCCGTAGGCCCACGACGACTCCGGCGAGACGCCGGCGAATGCGAACGCATTCGGATCGACCGTCACGCTCGGATCGACACCCGCTCCCCACACGGCGACGTCTTTGGTCGGATCTTCACCGAGAACGTGGCGGTACGTCCGGACGTTCTGGTATTTTGCGGTCGGCGGTGCGCCGGCCGGCACGACCTGGAGTCGCGCGTAGTAAAACGCCCTCCCGTCGGCACGCCATGCGGTCGCGCCGAACCGCGCCCGATCGATCGCATCGGGAAGGACGCGCCCGCTCGCGGTTTCGATCACGTGCCCGACCGCATCTTCGGAACCACCCGGCGCGATCCCGAAGGCGACCTTCGACCCATCGTCGGACGGCGTGAACCACGAGATCGCCGCCGGGACGCCGCCGCTCGAAAACTTGTC
>JAFAMS010000332.1 GCA_019233165.1 Vulcanimicrobiota bacterium
CGGGGATGACGACGGTCGACATGGCTCCGGCACGCTTCACCGATATCGTGGAGGCGCTCGAGCGAACGTTCCGCAGCATCGCACAAGACAAGGGACTCGCCTTCGCGATCCGCGTCGCGAGCGATCTGCCCGAAACGATCGAGACCGACAGCACGCGCTTGATGCAAGTCCTCAAGAACCTGCTCTCGAACGCATTCAAGTTCACCGACGAGGGTGCGGTTACGCTCTCCGTTTCGAGCTATCGCCGGCCGGATGCGCAGGGGAACATCATCCCGTGGGTTGACTTCGCGGTCACCGACACCGGGATCGGGATCCATCCCGACAAGCACAAGCTGATCTTCGAGGCGTTCCAGCAAGAAGACATGAGCACGGCCCGCAAATTCGGCGGGACGGGGCTCGGGCTCGCGATCAGCCGCGAGATCGCCGGCCTGCTCGGCGGCGACATCGCGGTCGAGAGCGTTCCGGGCGCCGGCAGCACGTTCACGTTTTCGCACCCGCTCGTTCGTCCGGCGCAGCGTTTCTCGTTCGAGGCGCTCGCCGCGGCGACCAAGACGGCCGAGGTCGCGCCGCTCATCGTCAAGCTACCGAAAGCGCAACCCTCGGCTGCGCCGGTACCGGCGACGGAGTTCGCCGGACATCCCGAGATTGCGGACGACCGCGCCGTGACGCGCGCCAGCGATCGCGTCGCGCTGATCATCGAAGACGACACGATCTTCGCGCGCATCTTGCTCGGTCTCGCGCGCGACCGCGGTTTCAAAGGTCTCGTCGCGACGAGCGGCCGGGAGGGCTTCGGCCTCGCCAAGCAATTCCTGCCCGACGCGATCACGCTCGACATCCGTCTCCCGGACATGGACGGCTGGGACTTGCTCGACATGCTGAAGCGGGATGCGATGACGCGCGAGATTCCGGTCCACGTGATCTCCGGCGCCGAGCAGTGGCAGCGCGCGCTCGACTCGGGCGCGGTCGCGCACCTGCGCAAGCCGGTCACCGAAGAGCAGCTCGTCGACGCGTTCGACAACCTGCTGGGTTTTGCCGACAATCGGACACGCAACGTCCTCGTGGTCGAGGACGACCTCACGCAGCTCTCAGCGATGGCGAACCTCATCAGCAGCGGCGAGATCACCGTGACCGCCGTTTCGAGTGGGCAGGACGCGCTCTCCGCGCTGGAATCGAACCGGTTCGATTGCATCGTCCTCGATCTCGGCCTGCCGGACGTCAACGGAATCGAGCTGATCGGGAAGCTCAAGACGCACCCGACGCACCCGCGTGTCCCGATCGTCGTCTATACCGGCCGCGAGCTCTCGCTCGAAGAGGAGGCGGAGCTGCGGCGCGCCAGCGAGAGCATCATCATCAAGGACGCGATGGCTCCGGAGCGCTTGATCGAGGAGACGACGTATTTCCTCAACCAGATCGAGTCGCGGCTTCCCGAGAGAAAACGCGGCGCAGCATCGTGGAGCGATGCCGGGCTCGAAGGGAAGACGGCACTCCTGGTCGACGACGACGCCCGGAATATCTACGCGCTCAAGACCACGCTCGAGGAACACAAGCTCACGGTCCTGAGCGCGGAGAGCGGGCACGAGTGCATCGAGCTTCTCGAAAGCGGAGCGTCGATCGACATCGTGTTGATGGACATCATGATGCCGGAGATGGATGGGTTCGAGACGATCCGCAAACTTCGCGCGGACGAGCGCTTTAGCGGGCTGCCGATCATCGCCGTCACGGCGAAGGCGATGAAAGGCGACCGCGAGACGTGCCTCGCGGCGGGGGCCTCCGAGTACATCTCCAAGCCGGTCGACGTCGACCAACTCGTCTCCCTCATCCGCGTGTGGTTGAATGTCCCGGCATGATCGCGCCTCTTTCTCCATCGGCGCCCCTGACGGAGATCGAGCTCCAGCTCTTGCTCGAGGCGATCTTCCGTTTCTCCGGCTACGATTTCCGTGAATACGCGCCCGCATTCGTAAAGCGACGCGTCGCCGAGCGAATGCGGGCGGAAGGAACCAAGACGATCTCGGCGCTCCAGGACCTCATCCTTCACGATAGCGCCGCGCTCGATCGATTGGTCTTCGGCTTTTCGGTGACGCCCTCGGAGCTCTTCGGCGATCCGATCTTCTTCGCCGAGCTGCGCCGAACCGTCGTCCCGATGCTGCGAACCTTCCCGGTCGTTCGCGTCTGGGACGTCGGATGCGGAACCGGCGAAGAAGCGTATTCGCTCGCAATCACGCTTCGGGAAGAGGGACTCTTACGCCGTGCGAGAGTCTATGCGACCGACGTCTCCACGACTGCGATCGCGCTGGCGAAGACCGGCCGGTTCCCCGAGGATTCCTACGACGGCGCGTTCCGCCGCTATCGCGAAGCGGGCGGCGTCGGATCGCTCGACGACTACCTGCACGTCAACGGCGAGCCGCCGTCGCTCGACCGGAGCCTGCGCGAAAATCTGGTCTTTTCGACGCACAATCTCGTTTCGGACGGCTCGTTCAACGAGTTCCAA
>JAFAMS010000449.1 GCA_019233165.1 Vulcanimicrobiota bacterium
GAAGTCGAGAGCGAGATCCGCAAGGTCAAGCAAGAGAAAGAATCGGTCGTCAAATCGCAGGAGTTCGAGAAGGCCGCCGCGATCCGCGATCGCGAGGAGAAGCTGCGTCTCGAAAAACAGCGGCTCGAGGCCGAATGGAACGAGAAGAAGTCGCAAAGCGACAAGACGATCAAAGTAACCGAAGAAGATATCGCGCACATCGTCTCGTCCTGGACGAAGATTCCGGTCAGCAAGCTGGCGCAGGCAGAGACTGCGAAGCTGCTTTCAATGGAAGAGTCGCTCCACAAGCGCGTGATCGGCCAAGATCCCGCGATTTCGGTCGTGACGCGCGCGATCCGGCGTTCGCGTGCGGGGCTCAAGAACCCGAAGCGCCCGATCGGCTCGTTCCTGTTCCTCGGTCCGACCGGCGTCGGGAAGACGGAGGTCGCGCGCAGCGTCGCCGAGTTCCTCTTCGACGACGCGGAAGCGATGATCCGCATCGACATGTCGGAGTACATGGAGAAGTACGCGGTCTCGCGTCTCGTCGGAGCGCCGCCCGGCTACGTCGGGTATGAAGAAGGCGGCCAGCTGACCGAAGCGGTGCGCCGCCGACCGTACTGCGTCGTCTTGCTCGACGAGATCGAGAAGGCGCACCCCGACGTCTTCAACCTCTTGCTGCAAGTCCTCGAAGACGGCCGGCTCACCGACTCTCAGGGGCGCGTCGTCGACTTCAAGAACTCGGTCATCATCATGACGTCGAACGTCGGTGCGACCGGGATGCAAACGTCGACCGAGATCGGCTTCCGTCCTTCGAAAGACACCGGGCAGACCGACGAACAAGCCTACGAACGGATGAAGAACAAGGTGCTGGAAGAGGTCAAGCACACCTTCCGGCCCGAGTTCCTCAACCGTCTGGACGAGGTCGTCGTCTTCCACTCGCTCTCGCGTCCGCAGATCGAGGCGATCGTCGGGCTCGAGCTCGAGAAAGTCATCCGCGAGGTGAAAGCGCAGGAGATGTTCCTCGAGGTGAGCGACGACGCCAAGGCGCTCTTGGCACGCAAGGGCTGGGATCCGCAGTTCGGTGCGCGTCCATTGCGCCGTGCGATCCAGCGCGAAGTCGAAGACGAGCTCGCCGAAGAGATGCTGCGCGGCAAGTTCGGGCCCGGCGACCGCATCCTCGCGGAAGTCAATCCGGATAATCCCGAGAAGCTGCGCTTCAGCAAGATCCCGACGATCGAACCGCCGGCGGCGCCGACGCCGGAGATCCAACCGGCGTAGTGCGCTGACACCGTTCCTGTCGTGGCGATCGAGGCTCCCGGCCTCGATCGCCACTTGGTTTTCGCGCGACCTCATCGGCCCGGCGCTCGCCTTAGTAGAAGGCGGCGGCGTCACGCTGCGCAGCGTGGAAGACGGGAAGATCGTGGCGACCGTGCGCTCGAACGGGACCGCGCCGCAGGTTGCGATCGAGTGGGGCGGCGGAACCGGCCCGCAAGGGATTCGCGCGGTATGCGGATGCGGCCGAAGCGGCATCTGCCCGCACGTGATCGCGACGCTCGAAGCTGTTCGCACGCACGCCGACGGCGAGCCCCCTAGCGACGCGGTCGCCGTCGCCGACGACCGCGTCGGTCTGGACTGGCTTCCGCTCGCCGCCGGTTCGCTCGAGACGGCGACCAGAGCACGCAGCCTCTGGCCGGTGTTCTCGGTCGGTGAGGGCAAGGCGCTCGTTTGCGCACTCTATCTCGACACGCCACGGCTACGTGGTGTGCTGCGCGAGCCCGAAGCGATCGCAGCGATGCTCGAGGCGACGCCCGCGGACGATTGGGACGATGGCGACCGCGCGCTCTTGCGCGACCCGGCGATCTTCGAAGCGTTTGGCGCGCGGCCGAACGCTCGCGCGCTCGCGCACGCAATGCTGCGGCTCGTTCGCCATCCACGCCTGCGGTACGATGACCGCCCGGAGCTTCATCGCCATCCTTCCGAGCTCTCGCCCTTCGAAATCGATCCGCGTGGCGTTCGGCTGAGCGCAAGTTTCGTGGGGGCACATCCCGTACCGGCGCTCGAGACCCCGGAGGGACGCCGGCTCGACTTGAGCGCCGCGGTTACGCTCGAGGGGCCGCCCGACTGGGTAGCGGATCCCGGCGGGGCCTATCTGCTCGATGCGACCTTCGACGCGACGCGTGCCGCAAAGGCGATCGATGCGGTGGCCGCCGCGTCGGCGTTCGTCGCGGGCGAGAAGCCGTCGCTCTCAACGATTGCCCGCGTCGCGCCGTTCCTTTCTCCGCAAGAGTGCAACGCGCTCGGGATCGAGGATGCGCGCGAGACCGTCGCGACACTCTCGCTCGCCTGGCGCGCCGGCGCGCTCTCCGCGCGCGCCGCGCTCGCGGATGAAGCGAGCGGCGCCGTCGCGGAGATCGCCGGCCCGAGAAGCGTCGCGCAAGGGACGATCGCGGCGCACGGCGACCGTCTCGTCCGTTTCGCTTCCGAATCGGCGCGCGAGCTCGTCAACCGCCTCGTCGGCGCCGGTTTCGTCCCGCACGGGGATGGGGCGTTCGCATTGCACGGCGCCGAGCGCGCCGCCACTTTCGTTCGCGAGACGCTCCCGTCGTGGGCGGACGTCCGGATTCGGTTAGACCGTTCGCTCGAGGGCGTTTCGGACGCGCAAGCACTCGATCTCTCGATCGGCGCGCGCCGCTCGGAGGGCGCCGAGGATTGGTTCGAGCTCGACGTCGGCGTCTTTTTCCGCGACGAGGAGAACGCCGAGTCGCTCACGCCGCAGGAACTGACCGCGATCCTCGCCGGCTCGGGCCGCTACGCGGACGTCCGCGGCCGGCTTTTGGACGTCTCGAAACTTCGGGAGCGGGAGGAGCTGCTCGGTGACTTGCTCGCTCGCAAGAAAACCGGGCTCGCTGCGCTCCTCGCATTGCGCGATGAGATCCACGCGGCGCTCGGCGACCGCGCCGTCCGCTTGCCGGAAGAAGTCGAAGCGCTGCGCGAGCGCGTTCGCGGGTTTACGGGGATCCCTCGCGTCGCCGCGCCGGCCGCGCTGAGCGGCGTCCTTCGCCACTATCAAGAGCTTGGTTTGGACTTTCTCGCGTACCTCGGGGAATTCGGCTTCGGCGGTATCCTCGCCGACGAAATGGGAACGGGAAAGACGTTAGCGACGCTGGCGTATCTCGCTTTTCGAAAGGAACGGGAAGGCCGAGTGCCGTCGCTGGTTATCGCTCCGACCTCGGTCGTTCACGCTTGGGAGAACGAAATCGCGCGCTTTACGCCGGACCTCGCCGTCTTGACCCTGCAATCGGGGAGCGAGCGCGCCGCGCTCTTTTCGGAGATCGAGCGGCACGACGTCGTGATCACGTCGTACGCGCTCGCGCGTCTCGATGCCGAAAAGCTGGCGCAGACGCGTTTTCGAACGATCGTCCTCGACGAGGCGCAGAACGCAAAGAATCCGAGCTCGCAGATCTCCCGGGTCGTTCGCACGCTGCGCGCCA
>JAFAMS010000478.1 GCA_019233165.1 Vulcanimicrobiota bacterium
GTTACCGTCAAGAGGAAGCGCAGAAGGCCTAGTTCTTCTCAATTCCTTCACCGGCGGTTCCGCCTCCGGCGGTACGGTCGGAGCATGAGAAGCAAGATGCTGGCCGAGATCGAGATCCAGTGCACGCCCGGGACGGCCGCCGGACGCATCTATCGTGAGTTTGGGGCGGACTCGCGCGGCGACGGCACCTACGAGCTCAGCGTCTCGCTCGAGAACTTGGGTCTGCCCGCGATCGGAAAGCTCTCGCGCACCGCTTTCGTCAAGCTCGGCGCGGCACAGCGCCGCGAGGCCGACAATGCGACGCTGATTCCGGTCCAGTGGCATGACCTCGAGTCGGATAGCTTCCCCACCTTCCACGGCGAGATCGAGATCGTTCCGCTCGGAAGCGAGCTGGTGCAAGTTGCGATCATCGGCGACTACAAACCGCCGTTCGGGCCGCTCGGCGCCGTCTTCGACGCCGCGGTCGGGAAAGCGATCGCGGAGGCGACGACGCGCGAACTCTTGGAGCGTCTCCGCAAAGCGCTCGAGACGAGTGAGAAGCAGCCGCAGACCGCCGGCGCAGCGCCGAACTACCCGCCGACCTACGAATAGCTAAGCCGCTTCGGGGCCCGGCCTAGGGGGCCACGCAGGCAGGCCGTTCCGTCGGAATAGGTCGAAAGCGGGGTCGTCGTGGTGAGTACGAAGTCGCGGCTGGCGACGTTCCTCGCGCTGGCCGCATTCCTTTCGGGCTGTTCGGGCGTCGGTTGGCTTCCGGGTGGGGGCGTCCATGCGATGAACCCGCAGCGGCTGGATTCGCTCGTGCGCACGTACTCGAAGGCGAACAACGTCCCGCCGGCACTGGTTCGCGCGGTGATCGACGCCGAATCGCACGGCGACCCGAGTGCGGTTAGCCGCGCCGGGGCACAAGGACTCATGCAGCTGATGCCCGGGACGCAGGCGACGTACGGCGTGTACAATCCCTTCGACCCGGCGGCGAACGTTGCGGGAGGGACCCGCTATCTTCACGATCTCCTGGTGCGGTATCACAATGACGTCCAGCTCGCGCTCGCTGCGTATAACGCCGGTCCGGCCGCAGTCGAGCTCTACCACGGCATACCGCCGTTCGCCGAGACACGGTCGTACGTCGCTCGCGTGAGCGCGGAGCTGCGCAGCCTCTAACCGGCGTATGGCGTCGCTGCAGGGCGTTGTGAGCGGCCCGCTCGCCGCGGCGCCTCGGCACAAGCTTTCCGTGCCGATCCTCGACGGCTACATCCTGCGCGAGATGGCGATCCCGTTCGTCGTCGGCCTGGGCGCGTATCTGATGTTCCAGTTCCTGAACATCTTCTTCTTGGCGGCGGATTACGTCATCAACCAGCACGCTTCGCTGCTCCTCGTGCTGCGATTTATCGTATTGCGCGTCCCGCAAGCCGCACCGCTCGCATTCATCTTCGCGTGCTTGTTCGGAACGATGCTGGCGTTCGGGCGGCTGGTGGCGGACAACGAGATCACCGCGCTGCGCACGTCGGGCGTCTCGTTCTGGCGGATCGCGCGAGTCCCGCTGCTCGTCGGCATCGGCGCGTTCTTGCTCTCGTGGTTCGTGAACGAACAGATCGCGCCGGCGGCGACGCAACTCTCGACCCGCACCTTCTATCAGATCATCTACCATACGTCGGCGTTGCCGATCGAGCCGCAGATCTTCCGCCGCGACCCCGGGACGGGGCGGGTCTTCTTCGTCGATCAAGTCGACCCGACGACGCACGTGATGTCGAACGTGATGATCTTCGATCGCGGAACGAGCTCGCCGTTCGACTCCGTGATGACCGCGAAGCGCGCCTTCATCAAAGATGCCGCGCTGCACATGCAGCAGCCGACGATCATTCGCTTCAAGTCTTCGGGTTTCGTCGACGTCGAGAACAAGAGCGACGAGATCGTCGTCGGCTTGCCGATGAGCGTGAACGCCGACGAGTTCTTCAATCAGTCGGGCGGCGACGCGGCGTCGCTCGACTCCAAGACGCTCAACGCGCAGGTGAAAGCGCTCTCCCAGACCGGTCAGGGCGGTCCGGCGATCGACAATCTCAAGCTGGTCCTGGCTTCCCGGAAGGCGCTTCCGTTCGGGTGTTTCATCGCGATCGTGATCTCATTGCCACTCGCTATCCTCTTCGGGAGGCGCGGACGCGAACTGGGTATGGCACTTTCATTGACCGTCATGTTCGTCTATTATCTGGCGCTATCGGCGATGGCGGCGCTCGGCCGCAACGGCGTCGTCGAGGCCAACATCGCCTCGTGGACGCCGAACCTGATCGTCGGCGCCGCGGGCCTCGCGCTCTTACGTAAAGTCGAACGCTGACGTTGCGCCTTCGCCGGACGCGCGCGCTCGTCGCGTGCGTCGTCGCGTTCGCGGTCTGGGCGTCGAGCCTGCGCCCCGCGGCAGCCGCGACCCCGGAAGAGACGCCCGAGGCGCTGCAAGCGCTCGCGCTGCTCGATGCGAGCTGCGAGAAGAGCGCGAGTCCGAGCGAGGGTCTCCCCGAGATCAAGTCGATGCTGGGACGTGCCGGCCGTCGCAGCATCCAACTCGCGCAAGAATCGCCGACGGCGGCGCCTACCGAGACGCCCCCGGCGGGGAACCCGGGCGGGACGCCGATCCCCGGCGTTTCGCCGACGCCGCAGCTCCAGCGGCCGCCGATCGCCCCGGGCGTCTTGATCCCGCCGACGGCGCCGGGGCAAACCGCTCCGCCGACCGCGCCGCCGGTCCCGACGCCGACGCCTTCACCGACGATCTCCGGACCGATCCCAATCGAGCGGCCCACGGGGCCGCCGCCGACGGTCGCGCCCGCGGGCGGGACGCCGACGGCATTCCCGACCGCAACCCCGACGCCGGGCGCCACCGCGACGATCGCACCGCTCGAGCCCGGGAAGATCTTGCTGCTCGCCGACAAGTTCAGCGGCTCGACGAAAGAGGACCAGCCGCAAGACTTCTCCGGCAACGTCAACCTGTTCTACGACCAGGGCGTGATCGTCGGCGATCACGCGCACTACGACGGCGTCCGCTATCTCGATTTCACGGGAAACCCGTACATCCGCAACCACGTCGGCGACACGGTGTTACGCGGTGATATCATCCGCTTCGATCGGCAAACGCAGCAGGCGACGCTGCTCAAAGGCGTAGGCGAGACGACCGAAGGCGTCGAGCGCGGGAAGCTCCACTTTCGCTCGCAGGAGATGGTCACGCACAAAGGCGGGAACACGGAAGGGAAAAACGCCTTCTGGACGACCTGCGAAAACGCGCGCGGCGGTTATCACATGGAGTCGAAATCGTTCGACCTCCGTCCCGGCGACAAGCTGGTCGCGCGCAAGGTGACAGTCTATCTCGGCGGCCTCGCGATCTTCTATCTCCCCGTGCTCGTCATCGGCCTGGCGCAAAAGGCCGGCCCGCCGCGCAGCTCGTTTCTCCCCGAGGTGGGCTTCAGTCAGGCGGAAGGCGCCTGGATCAAGACGCGCTTCGGATTCGGCAACTCCCCGTATTACTACGGCTACTACCGCGTCGAGTATTTCACCAAACTCGGACTCGGGTTGGGCTACACCGCGATCATCGGTACGCATAATCGCCGCCGTCAAGCGCAAGTCGACTTCTACCGTTCGCCCCCCAAGCCCACCGGAGGCGCAAACAACTTCAGCCTCAACGAGCAAGACCAGTGGACCTCGAAACTGCGCAGCCAGATTCAAGCGCAGTACATCAGCAACTACGGCCCGCTCGTGATCGGGCAGCCGCCGTCGCTCACGGTCGGGGGCTCCGTCGGTTACACCGGCTCGCGCTCCAACTCACAGCTCACGTTTCAAGACTACCGTCAGTCGAGCCAGCAGGGCTCGCTCAATCTGGGGCTTACCGAGACGCTGAACTTCCGGCAAAACCTCACCGAGGCGTTCACCTTCGGCTACACGAGGAACTACAACCAGCTCGCCGGCGTCGGGAACTCGATCGGGACGACCAACTTCCAATCGCTGACGAACTACTCGACGCCGTGGGCGACGTACAGCCTGAACTACCAGCGTCAGAATTCGGAGACGCCGAGCGGGAAGTATATTCTGCCGGAACTGCAGGTACAGCCGCGTGCGATCTTCCCGTACGAACGGCTGCTGCCGATTACGATGCAGTTCCTCCTCGGCGAATACACCGAGCCGCAGACGCCGTTCTCGACGGCGCGCGGCGAGGTCTCGATCAACTTCGGGCCGCTGATCGCGCATTTTTGGGGGAGCGACTTCACCGGCTCGTTCCACGTGCGGCAAGACGCCTACGCAACCGGAGACCTCAAGGCCGAGCTCGACCAGCAACTCGCGCTCACCACGCCGTTCGGCAAGCACATCCTCAACTCGGTCACGTACAGCGAGACGAACTCGAACGGACCACAAGCCCTTCCGTTCACGACCTTCGATCTGCTCTCGGGCGCCTCGCACGGCGCGCAAGACGTCCTGCAGCTCTACAACCGCGACGTGTGGGTCCTGCGCTTAGCCGACGGCACCGCGTTCAACCGCCAAGCCCAGCCGCTCTCCTACTCGCTGACGGTCCGCCCGTCGTTCCGCTCGTACGTCTCGATCAACGGCGCCTACAACCCGGGCCCCGGTAACGGGTTCTACCAAACGCAATTCCAGCTGATCACGCCGTTCGGCTACAAAACCGATCTCCAATTTGCGACGAACATCGATTGGAAAAACAAAGGCCGCCTCGTCAGCAAGACGATCTTCCTGCGCAAGATCATAGGCGACTGCTACGACATCCGCGCCTCGTACAACCAAGACCTAAAGCTCTTCTCGCTAGGCTTCGACCTGCTAGCCTATCCCTCGCACGGCGTAAACTTCGGCCTAGGCCAAACCGGCTCGATCATCCCCGGCAACCTAACGGGCGCGTTCTAGCGCCAACCGCTCCTCTCGTCCCTCGACTTCGCGCCTGCGGCGCTACGCTCGGGATGACAAACGGGGTGCGGACTGGAGGCCCGCGGCGAGGCGATGCGCTTCGCCGGGGTTTGTGAATCGCGCGCGGAGCCAGGATGGCGAGAGCGCGCGAGAGTCTAAGCCGAGTTTTTTCCCACGAGGGGAAAAAACGAGCGGCCCCGGCGGAGCGCGTCGCCTCGCCGCGGGCCGAGCGAAATCATTCCGTATCACAAGGCGGATGACCGCAAAGACAAAAGTCCATCTCCTCCGCATCATCGGCCTCTTTGCAAAAATCCGAACAAAACGCTTCCGCGTTGACCGCGCCGGTAACGGTGCAGTTGCACGGGTTGTTGCTGCACTCGATCGCTTGCTGGTTGCTCATGGATTGCTGATGATCTCCCCACCGGCGATGCTTGCATTAGGGTTGCCGTTGTTCAGCGCGCCCGCCGGCTTCGTGAGTTGCTGAACGTAGTCGAAGAATTGATTGGTCGGCAGCGGGAGCGAATAGCTGGTGTCGTTGCGTCCGTTGATCCCAAGGGCATCGAGCGGGACGCCGTTTCGATCGAGCACGAAGAAATTGACGAACCACTGTGAGCAGATGTACACGTATTGACCGTTGCTGCAAGAGCTTCCCGACGACGGCGACGGGCTCGGACTCGGACCCGGGGTGACGCCGGATGCCGTCGGGGACGGCGAGGGGCTCGGTGAGGGGCTTGGCGTCGGCGTGGGCGTCGCCTGCCCGATCGGCGGGCGGTCGAGCAGCGTCCGCGTGAAGAGGAGGGTGAATTCGCTGTTCTGGCCGTTGCTGTTCAGGGTGAGGGTCGCCTGCTGCAACGGCACGACGATCTGCTGCGTTCCGACGGTGGTCGTGCTCCCGGGTGTGAGGTAATACTGAACGAGAACGGGCGGGCTTTGCACGGTGCCGTACGCCCCGCCGACGAACCACCCGAACGAGTAGTTCGAGAAGCCGGCCAGAAATGTGTTGGCGTACGGCGTCCCTCCCTGGCCGCTGGTATTGAACACGATCGCATACGAGTAATTTGAAAAATCGAAAACGCCCTGAACGCGAAAGCGAAGCAACATATCCCCGGCTGGAATGGTCCCCGTCGCTCCGTTCTTCGGAAACGTCACCTGGCGGCCGCACGCGGCGAGCATGATCGCGACCAGAGACAGAGCTAAACCGATCCACCGTAACATCTTCACCTCGAGCCGCACCGGCGCGCTGCTGGTCGCGTTAGTTTCTTCTGCGGCGCTCACCACGGCGTTTCCGAAGCTCGACATCGCTTGGATCGCGCCGTTTGCGCTCGCCGGGCTTTTTTGGTCGTGGTTCGCGAGTCCCGCTCTGGCGGCGCTCTGGATCGGGTTCCTGGCCGGTTTCGTCTACTTCGCGCTCGCGTTCTCGTGGTTCGGCGTCACCGCCGCCGCGTTGGTCGGTCCGTTCGGCGTCATGACCGTTGCCGGCCCTGCGTTGATCGACGCTCCAAGCTTCGCAATCGCGGCTATGCTTGGCTCGCTGGCCTACAAGATCGCCCCGGGCGCGCTAGGACCGCTCGCTGCAGCTGCGGTCTTCGCGGTCGCAGAGTGGTGCCGGTCGGTCGGCGTGATGGGAAATCCGTTCGCACAAGTCGGCGTCTCGCAAGTCGACGGCCCGCTCGCCGCGCTCGCGGCGTTCGGCGGCTCGACGCTCGTAACGTTCGCCGTCGCCGCGGTCGGCGCGTTCGTCGCTTCGGCCGCGCTCGATCGCGCGCGGATCCGCGAGAGCGCCTTGGGTCTGGGCGCAATCGTGGTGCTCGCGTCGGCCGCGTATCTTTTGTGGCCGGCGCGCACGCTCGCCGCGCCGACGATCCCCGTCGCGGCGGTTCAGGGGAACATCAAGCAAGACGTGAAGTGGGACAAAGCGAGCTTCGAGGTCGCAAACGGCCGCTACATCGCGATGACCGCTGCGCTCGAAAGCGCGCATCCGCGGCTCGTGCTCTGGCCCGAGACGGTGATCACCGACACGCTCGGCGACGACGACCAGTTCTCCGCCGACGACGCGCGGCCGAAGCAGGCGTTGCGCGCCCAGTTCGGGAGGCTCGCCGAGCGTCTGCACGCGACGCTCGTCGTCGGCTCGCTCGAATATTCCGCCGACGGCTTGCACAACGCGCTCTTCGTGTTCTCACCGTCGGGCGTGCTCGACGCGATCTACCGCAAACGTCAGCTCGTTCCGTTCGCCGAGTGGGTCCCCGGGAGCGCCTATTTCCGCTGGTTTCCCTATCTCGACGTCTTAGGCAAGGAAGTCCCCGGGACGGATCCGACGGTGATCGAAGACGGCGCCGGCCTGCGCGTTGCGCCGCTCATCTGTTGGGAATCGGCATTCTCCGACGTCGTCCAGGATCAGCTGCGGCGAGGTGCGACGATCCTTGCGATTTCGACCGACGACGCTTGGTTCGGCGAGACCGCAGGCCCTTATCAGCACGCGCAGATCGCGCAAATGCGTGCGATCGAAACGGGGCGTTGGGTGTTGCGCGCGGCCGCGACCGGAATCTCGGGTATCGTCGCCCCTGACGGGCGCTGGACGGTGCGCGTTCCGCTCGACGCGCAACAGACCGTGAGCGGCTTTGTCGGACCGCCGCTCGCGACGGTGTTTTCGCGAATCGGGCCGTGGCCGGTGGTTTACGCGCTCGCCGCCTTCTACGTTCTCGCGCTTTCGATCGGTTGGCGATGGTCGGCTCGCCGTACCTGAAGCGTTTGCGAAAGGTCGATTGGAGGCGGGTCGCAACCTTCGCGGTGATCGGGCTGCTGGTCGGCTTGGGGATCGCTATTTGGCGTGCCGGAAACGAGGAACTCCCGCCTCAAAACGGCGTTCAAACGATCACAAAGGGAGTGGCAGAAGGACGGCGGGCGCAGTTCGCATCGTGGGAGTTCACCTATGCGAGCGCGACGACGCTGGCCGACGGATACACGCAGGAGATCGATGGAATTCGCGACGGCGTGTACTACAAGAACGGCAAACCCTTCGTGCGCATGCACGCGGACCGCGTGATCTACAACTCGGCCACGCACGACTTTACCGTAAGCGGGCCGGCCCATTTCGACGTCGACGACAAAGGAAAGACGCGTACGCTCGACACGCGCGATGCGGTCTGGAACGACGGCAGTCAAACCCTTCGCATCCCCGGCGACGTCCTCGTCGGGAGCGAGGGCGGCGCACGATTGAGGATCACCGGCGTCACCATCAACCTGCAGAGCGGCCAATACACCCTCGGGAAGATTCGCGGCGGCGCGACGCCCTAGCAAGAGACCGCTCGCGTTCGGCCAAGACGACGGGATGCGACTAGCGACTCGGTGGGCCGTTCTCTTTACGTTCCTGGCCCTGGGTGCGTGCGGGCACGGCTCCGGCGAGCCTTCGCCGGACGCGACGCCGACGGTCAATCCGGACGATTACTTCGCGCATCGCGGCCAAATCACGCCGCTCCGGACCGCGCTCGGCGAGATCGCGTTCCGGCCTTTCATCCCCGCGCGTGAGATCGTGGAGACCGCGTTGCTCCCTCCCTACAACGGCGGCGACGATGTCCGCCAGAATCGCGGGATCGGATTCGAATACGTCCAGGCGCACCAGTCGTTCGTCCTCTCGCAGTGGCCGGGCGCCGGAAAGAATGGGCCCTACCAACTTGGAACCGAACGCGGCTGTCAGCTCAGCGCGTACGACATTGCGGGCGGGACGACCGGACACCGCGGCGTCTTGTGGTCCAACGGCTCGATCGCATCGAACCTGGTCGCCGCGGGGAACGCGAGCGACAAGGCGGTTTACGCCGAAGCCCGCCGGTTAGTGCGGCTCGGAGCGTGCCGTTAGGACTCGGACTCTCCCGCTTTTCCCTCGCTGCTCTCGAGGCTTTTCTTCGCTTCGGCGATCAGCTTCTTGACTTTCTGGCCGCCCTTATGGCCGATCTCTTCGTAGAAATCGGAGCCGTACTTGCTCTTGACGACCTTGCCGCCTTTTTGTCCGATCGCTTCGTAGAACTCGGCGCCGTGGCGTTCGCGCGTGACCTGGCCGCCCTTGCGGCCGATCTTCTCGTAGAAGCCCGAGCCGTAGCGATCCCGAACGGTGTCGCCACCCTTTTTTCCGGCTTCACGAACAGACATCTCGCCGCCGTTCTCCGCGTCGGCTTCTTCTTTCTTAGCGTTCGTGTTCTTGGGCTTTTCGGTGGCCATGGAACCCCCTGGTATGCGCCGCAGCGACTCACTGTACGTTCCCCCGGTAGCAAGCAACTAAACGCCCGTGCTTAGTAGCATCTTCGTCGGCGTGCAGGTCTACGACGGTAGCGGCCGGCCGCCGTTCGTGACGGACGTTGGTACGTACCGCGATCGCATCGCGCTCGTCGGCGATCTTTCGCAGCGCGATGCGGTCTCTCGCATCGACTGCTCGCGGCTCGCGCTCGCACCGGGGTTCATAGACGTTCATTCCCATTCCGACGAGCTGTGGCTCGCGGACGGGCGCGCGCTCGGAAAAATTATGCAAGGCGTCACCTCCGAGATCGGCGGGAACTGCGGTTCCTCGGCCGCACCGCTGCGAGGATACGCGCGCGAGCGCAAGGCCGACGAGGTCAAGCAGCTCTCGCTCGAGCTCGGCTGGAGCTCGTTCGATGAGTTCTTCGGTGCAATCGAGCGCGGCGGGATCGCGCTAAACGTCGGATCTCTCGTCGGTCTTGGAACGACGCGCGCGTGCATCGCAGGTCCGGACGATCGGGTTCTCGATGCGAACGAGCTCGAGGCGGAGCGTACGCTCGTTCGCGAGGCGGTCGAGCAGGGCGTCGTCGGCGTCTCGAGCGGCCTCATCTACGAGCCGGGGCGCTATGCGGACGTCTCCGAGTTGGCGGAGTGCGCGAACGCGGCCGCACGGGCCGGCGCGCCGCTTTACGCATCGCACATCCGCGACGAAGGCGATCGTTTGCTCGAAGCCGTCGACGAAGCGCTCGAGGTCGGGGCGCGCGGCGACGTCGCGGTGCAGCTCTCGCACCACAAAGCGGCGTGGCGCCGGAACTGGGGGAAGGTTCATCGCTCGCTCGAGCGGATCGACCGCGCGCGCAGCGCGGGCGCGGCGGTCGGGTGCGACGCGTACCCGTACGTCGCGATGTGGACCGATCTCGACACGATTCTCCCCGACGACGTCCGCGACGGCGGACCCGAGAAGACGCTCGAACGTCTCGCGGATCCGAAAACGGCGACCGCGACGATGCTCGCGCTCAAAATGAAATACGACGCCCGCGAATGGCACGACATGCTCGTCACCGACGTGCGCAGCGAGCGGAACGCCGAGCTCGCCGGCCTGCGCGTCGACGAGATCGCCGCGCGCCGCGGCGTCTCTCCCGAGCGCGCTGCGGTCGAGCTCCTGCTCGAAGAGCGCCTGCACGTCGGCTGCGCCTTCTTCGCGATGAGCGAAGACGACGTTGCGACCGTTTACTCGGCGGGGTTCTGCGCGGTCGCGAGCGACGCGTCGGCGCGCGCGTACTCGGGGATCACCGCACGCGGCGTCCCGCATCCCCGAACCTACGGATGCTTCCCGCGCGTCTTTTCGCGTTTCGTGCGGACGAAGAAGGTTCTCACCATCGAAGAAGCGGTCCGCAGGATGACTTCGTTACCCGCGACGACGTTCAATCTCCGCGGCCGCGGAACGATCGAGCCGGACGCCTACGCCGACCTCGTCGTCTTCGATCCCGAGCGGATCGCGGACCGCGCGACGTACGAGCGTCCCTTCGAGGCGCCGGTCGGGATTGCGCACGTCTGCGTGAACGGCGAGTTCGTCGTCCGCGACGGCGTCCCAACGGGGCGCCGGCCGGGTCGCGTCTTGCGCGGAGGCGGCGCTTCGTGATCGCGCTCTGGTTTGCGGCCCTGCTCGCCTTGGCGACTCCCGCGCCCGCGCCGCCGCTCGCCCTCAGCGTCTCGCTCAGCGCATCGCGCGTCCCGGCGCTCGCGCCGGTGACGGTCGCCGTCGTCCTCGTCAGCCGCGAACGAAAGCCGACCACGCTCGAATTCCCGACGCCGGATTTGTTCTTCGTCCAAGTTCGCGACGCGAGCGGCGCGGTCGTCTACGATTCGCGGACCGGTCACAAGCCGATTCCGATTCACCGTAGCTTCGACGTCGAGCCCGGACGGAACAAGATCGCGTCGTTCGACTGGAACGGTCTCGACGACGAACGCCGGACGCCGGCCGTCCCCGGCAGCTACGTCGTGCACGTCGAGATGCCGGCGCTCCGCGCAACGCTCGCCGCCGACGCGGCGCTGACGATCGAGGCGCCGCAGACGATCGAATCGGTCCTTTCGGCGCCGAAGCCGAGCGTTGT
>JAFAMS010000286.1 GCA_019233165.1 Vulcanimicrobiota bacterium
ACCTCGTCGTTTTCGAGCTCCAGGACGTAGCGAGTCACGCTCGCGACGAACGGGCCGATCTCGGCGTTCGGCGCGACGATGTCGGGAGCCCACCCCGCAGCGCCGGCCGCCTTCCCGCTCGCAGGCCCCATCGCGGCGACGAACGGCCGAATCGGCCCCGCGCGCAGCTCGCGCAAATAGTCTTCGATCGCAGCGACGGAGCCCGACGACGGGAACAGGATCGCGTGAGGGGTCCGCTCGGCGAGCGCTCCGCGAGCGTCGCCGCTGTCGTAGACTTCGATCACTTCGGCTCCGGCTTCGCGCAGCGCGGGAGCGATTCTGCTAGGCCGGTCCTGCGTGCGGGGGAGCAGGAAGAGACGGCCTGCGAGCGGTGCGGCCTCCAGACGGGCCGCCTCGAGCTCGGCGGCGAGCGCGCTCCCCAGCGCTTCGGCCTCCGCGATCGTTGCCACCCGCCCCTCGACGGTGCGGCGCACGACGGTCCCCGGCGCCGCCTCGCTCGCGGCGCAAACGATCATCCGGCCGTCGCGACACACGGCGTGCGCTCCGATCGGCGCTTGGCAGCCACCTCGCGTCGCGCGCAAGAACGCGCGCTCGGCGCAAACTTCGAGCTCGACGCTCGGATCGTTGAGCGCGGCGCGGAGCACCGCCGCGAGCGCATCGCCCCTGCGCGCTTCCACGGCGAGCGCGCCTTGCGCGACCGCCGGGGTTACGACGTCGGGCTCGAACGCAACCATATAACGCGCCGATGCGCCGAGCCGTGCCAGACCGGCGGCCGCAAGAACGATCGCGTCGTACTCGCCGGAGGCGAGCTTGCGCAGCCGCGTATCGACGTTCCCGCGAATCGACTCGAACGCGAGATCCGCGCGCACCGCGCGCAATTGCGCGGCGCGGCGCGGACTCGAGGTTCCGATCTTACCGCCGGCCGGTACGGCGTCGAGCGTCGGCCACCGTTCGCTGCAAAAGACGTCGCGCGGGTCGGCGCGCTCGACGATCGCGACCAGCTCCATGTCTTGGGGAAGCGTGCTCGGCAAGTCTTTGCACGAGTGCACGGCGTAATCGGCGCGCCGCTCGCGCAGCGCGAGCTCGAGCTCTTTGACGAAGATGCTTTCGGTCCCGAGCGCCTGCAGCGAGCGGTCTTGGATCTCGTCGCCTTTCGTCGTGATGGTGACGACCGTCGATGCGACGCCGGCGCGCGCGAGCTTCGCCATCACGATGCGCGTCTGCGCCATCGCGAGCGCGCTTCCGCGCGTCGCGCAGACGAGCGCGTTCGCGAAACACTTCTCGATCGTCGCCGCAAGCTCGTCGCGCACGAGCTTTGCAACGGCGGGCGACGTCCCGCCGGTATCGACTGCGACGGTCAGCGGTCCGTTGCGATGGACCGCGGGCGTCGCGAAGTCGCCGCGCTCTGCGCGGCCCGCGTCGTTGACCGGAATCGTGCGAGCGCGAGCCGCAGCGACGACGGCGGCGTTGACCGCGTCTTCGTCGGTCGTCGCGAACGCCAGGAACGCGCCGTCGAGATCGCCGGGCTCGAAACGTTTGCGCCGCCATTCGAGCGCGCCGCTGCGGGCGAGCCGTTCGACTTCGGGCGTCGCCTCCGGCGCGATCGCTCGCACCGAGGCTCCGCCGTCGAGCAGGCCGGCGATCTTTCGTTCGGCGACCGCACCGGCGCCGACGACGACGGCGAGGCGGCCCTTCATGTTCACGACGATGGGATACACGATCGTCGCTTCACGTTCGCGCCGGGAGCGGCTGCGCCCCCGACGAATCCCGGGCTCGATGCGGTCGCCCTTACGGACGGCGCTCCTTGGAGCAGTCGTCGCCGCGCTTGCGACGATTCCGGGACTCGGTACGGGGACGCTATGGGACAATAGCGAGACGGCCTACGGAGAGGTAGCCCGGGAGATCTTGCTCACCCACGATTGGGTCGTCTTGCATCTCAACGGTGCGCCTTGGTTCATCCAGCCGCCGCTCTATTTTTGGCTGGCCGCCGGCTTCGCGAACGCATTCGGGCTCGAGCCGTTGTGGCTGCGCCTTCCCGCGGCGCTGGCGACGATCGCGATGGGGGCGACGATCGGGTATGCGAGCGCGGCGTTGGTTGGAAGACGCGTCGGAATTTACGGCGCGGTGATCTTGTCGACGAGCTTGATGCAAGCGATCGTCGGCCGGCTTGCGATCATGGACGCGCTGCTCGATCTCGCGGTCGCCGTCGGGGTCCTCGCCGTCTTCCGCGCGTTCACCGGCGGCCGGACGGTCCCGGCGATCGTCGGCGCATCGGTCGCGGTCGCGCTCGGGATCCTTGCAAAGGGGCCGGTCGCGCTCGCGGTCGTCGTTCTCGTGATCGTCCCATGGCTCGTATGGGAACGGCTCGCCGGCGCTCGCTTGACGCGCGTCCCGTTCGAATGGTGGCTCGTCGGCGGGGTCGTCTGCTTCGCCGTCGTTGCACCGTGGTTCGCGCTTCTCGGCTCGCGCGCCGGCTCGCACGCACTCGTCGAGTTGATCGGACATTACACGTTCGGCCGCTACCTCGGGACGATCGAGAACCAGCACGGTCCGATCTGGTATTACGTCCCGGTCATCATCCTCGGCTTCTTTCCGTGGATCGCATTCTTGCCGGCGGCGCTCGTGGCCGCTTGGCGCGCGGCGCGCCCCCCGAACGGCGCGCTAACCGCTCACCTGGCGCGGCTCGCGCTCGTTTGGGCGATCGTGCCGTTTGCGTTCTTCAGCTTGGCAAAGACGAAGCTCCCGAATTACGTCGCGCTCGAGCTTCCGGCGCTGGCGATTCTCGTCGCGCTTTGGTTCGACCGCGTCGCCGACGGTCAAGGCCGCCGCGGCGCGATCGTCGCCGCCGGGGTCGTCCCGCTGACGATCGGGGCCGTCGCGATCGCGATCGCGCTCTACGCGCGCGACGCGCACCTGCTCGCCGGCACCGAAGCGGTGATGGGCGATCTGCTGTGGATGGGCGTGATCGTCTTCGTCGGCTCGATCGTGACGTTTGCGATCATCGCAAGCGGCCGCAGGGTCGAGATCGCGCCGTACGCGCTCGGTGCTACCGCGATCCTGATGCTCGCGTATACGGCAATCGTCGCGGAGCCGCACGCGGAGCCGTTCAAGCCCGTCCCGCAGTTGGCGGCCATCATCCGGCAGCAAGACCGTCCGGGCGACGCGATCGCGATCCAAGGCGTCGCCGGCGGAAACGCGCTGGTCTTCTACACGCGCCCGCGCGTCTTCGCGATCGACATGCCGTACGAGACGCCGCAGAGCGACGATACGGATCCGAAGCGAGTCATCTGCAGCGCGCCGCGAGCGTTCGTCGTCGCTTCGCGCAAGCGTCCGACCGTCGACCCGACGTACGGCCGCCGGCGCACGCCGTTAGCGAGCGCCGCGAACGACGTTCTGTTCTTGTACGAAGGAAGTTCCTGCCACTAGATCCGCGCGCCGAGCTCGCGGAAGAGATCGCGGTCGTCGATGACGCGCCGCGCTTTGAAGTCGGTTCGCTCGAACGTCCCGGGGAGGCAGACCTCGACCTTCGCGCGCACGCCGAGAACGCGTTGGAGATCCGCCGCGGCGCGCTTACCGAATGCGCCGAGGGCGTCGTCGCCTTGGGCCGACGTCGCCGCGTCGACTTCGACGCGCACCAGAAGCTCGTCCATCGCGCCGCTGCGCGTGATCACGATCCGGTGCTCGCCTCCATACCCTCCCAGCGCGCTGAGAACCTCGTCGATCGACGACGGGTACACGTTCTCGCCGCGAATTTGGAACATGTCGTCGATCCGCCCGTAGATTCCGCTCGGCAACCGCGGGTACGTTCGCCCGCAGGGGTTCGGCTCGTCGACCCAGCGCGTCAAGTCGCCGGAGAGCA
>JAFAMS010000334.1 GCA_019233165.1 Vulcanimicrobiota bacterium
CGGTCGACAAACGACCAACCGAGCTTGCTCAGCTTTTCTTCGCCCTTCGGATCCCAGAACAGGTTTTTGCCATCCTCGGATATGGATACGTTGGTGTGCATGCCGCTGCCGTTTACGCCCACAACCGGCTTGGGCAAGAATGACGCGGTCAGCCCCATTTTGTTGGCCACTTGGCGGCAGATCAGTTTGTAGAGTTGTATCCGATCGGCAGCTGCGACCGCCTCGCCGTAGCCGTAGTTGATTTCGAACTGCGACGGTGCGACCTCCGGGTGATCCTTTTCGTTTTCAAAGCCCATCGCGCGCTGCACTTCGGCGACGGTGTCGATGAACGAGCGGAGCGGATCTCCGGGAAGCGAGTGATAGTAGCCGCCGGTGTTCACATATTCGAACTTCCCGGTCTCATGGAAGCGCCGCTCCGCATCGACGCCTTGAAAGAGAAAGCCTTCGATCTCGTTGGCCGCGTTGAGCGTGTAGCCCGACTTGGCGTACTGATCGGCGCCGAACTTCTTGAGGAGGCCCCGCACATCGGCCGGGTAGACGCTTCCTTCTCGCGAGATGACGTCGCCGAACACCAAGACTTTCCCCGATCCGAAAAAGTCGGCCGGCGGCCAATAGAACGCGCTCCAATCGAGGAAGAGCCGCAAATCGCTCTCGCGCTGCTCGGTGAACCCGCGGATCGACGAGCCGTCGAAGGTCAGGTTGTCATACGACTTCAGCAAGAACTTCTTGTCGTAGTCGAGCATGTGCAGGCGGCCTTCAAGGTCGCTGAAGAGCACCGTCACCGCTTTGATCCGCTTTTCGTCGGTGAGGTAGCGCAGCCGCTCCTCTTGGAGCTTGTCGATCTTGACCCGGTCGCGCCGCTGTTCTTTGGCCGCCAGGTTGAGCTCTTCCAGCTCGCCGTACGAGTGCGCGAGGAATCCACGAAGTTCCATATTCATCGCTGGCGAGGGTTGGCAGCGGCGCTGGGAACTCCTAGTGGCTAGAGCGTCACCTTTGGAAGGAGGAGGCCGGCTCCGGGTCCCATACGGGCGCCCACGGCGGCCGCACGACGCGCTGGTCTTTCGGAAGCGTCCAGATGCGCGCCATCTCCCCGTCGTCCAACTCGAAGTCGAAGATCTCGAAGTTGGTGCGAATCCGCTCGGGGTTCGACGAGCGAGGGATCGCGGAAACGCCGACTTGTTGAATCAACCAGCGCAAACCGACTTGGGCCGCGGATTTGCCGTACCTCTTTCCGATCTCGCCGAGCGTCGGTTCGCTCACGATCTTTCCGCGCGCGAGCGGACTGTACGCCGTGAGCATCGCGCCGTTCGCGCGCGCATCCTCGAGGAGGACGTTCTGCGAGAGCAGGGCGTGATATTCGACCTGATTCGCGAAGAGCGGCGTCGCTGCGAGCGCGCGCGCTTTGGCGATGGTCGCCGAGGGAAAATTGCTCACGCCGATGTGACGCGTCATCCCCTTGGCCTGCAGCTCGTTCAGCGCGCGCATCGTCTCCTCGAGCGGGACGCTCGAGCTGGGCCAGTGGATCAAAAAGAGGTCGACGTAGTCGGTTCCCAGTTTTTCGAGACTGATTTCGAGGCTGCGCTTCGCTTCGTCATACCGCTGGGTCTCCATGTGCAGCTTGGTCGTGAGAAAGATCTCGGAGCGCGGAATCTTCGCTTCCCGCAGCGCGGCGCCGACGTGCTCTTCGTTGTCGTACGCTTGCGCGGTGTCGACGTGCCGGTAACCGGCCTGGAGCGCGCGCAACACCGACAGGCGGGTGTTCTCGGCCGTCAGCGCCCACGTCCCAAAGCCGAGAGCCGGGACGCGAACTCCTTGGATCTCCACGTATCGCATCGCAACGTCCATTGGGGTATAACCAAAGCGGTCCTGCCCATGCTTCGCAAACGTTCGGCCGCAGACTACCTTCCGGCAAAACTGTCGCTCGCGAGCCTGCGCGCGGCGGCGGCCGGCTGCCGCGGCTGCGACCTCTACAAGTACGCGACCCAAACCGTTTTCGGCGAGGGCCGCAGCCGTGCGCGCCTCATGCTCGTCGGCGAGCAGCCCGGCGACAGCGAGGACCGCGACGGCCGGCCGTTCGTCGGGCCCGCCGGAAAGTTGCTGCGGCGAGCCTTGGACGAGGCGAAGATCGCCGCGTCGGAGACATACGTGACCAACGCGGTCAAGCATTTCAAGTTCGTCGAGCGCGGGAAACGCCGCATCCATGCCAAGCCGAAGCGGATCGAGGTCGTCGCCTGCGAGCCTTGGCTCGAAGCCGAGATTCGCGTCGTGCGCCCGCAGATCGTCGTCGCGCTAGGTGCGACGGCGGCGCAGGCGCTCCTGGGCCCGAGCTTTCGTCTCACGCATCACCGCGGCGAGTTTCTTTCATCGCCGCTCGCCGAGCGCGTGCTCGCAACGGTCCATCCGTCGTCGATTCTGCGCGCGCCCGACGACGAAACGCGGCGCGTCGAGTACGCCAACTTCCTCGACGATCTCAAGCTCGTCGCGCGCGCGGTAAAGGCGGCCTAAGCGCGCGGACCGAAAACCGCTCGATGCCCAGCCTCAGCCTCTTCCGCCACGACGACGATCTGCTTTCCGTGCCTTCCGGCGAAGCGATTTTCGAGATCGACGATCCGGCGGATTGCATGTACGTCGTCGCGGAAGGCGCGCTCGAGATCAGGATCGGCGATACGATGCTCGAGCGCGTCGAGACCGGCGGGATCGTCGGCGAGATGGCCGTCGTCGAACGTTTGCCGCGGAGCGCGACAGCGATCGCAGTCGAAGACTCGAAGCTCGCGAAGATCGATCAAAAGCGCTTTCTCTATCTCGTACAGAACCATCCGTTCTTTGCGGTCGAAGTCATGCAAGTGCTCGCCAATCGCCTGCGCAAGATGGACGCGGAGCTGAAGAACGGAGTGCAGCGGACGGGCTGACCCCGTGCTGGTGAGCTGCGTCCTGGTCACGTTACGCGTCCCGGAGCGGCTCGGCTACTTCAAGAGCAGCGTCGCCGCGTATTGCGCTCAGACGTACGCGCACAGGGAGCTCGTCGTCGTCGCCGACCGCGGCGAGCCGGCGGCCAAAGATGCGATTCGCGCGCATCTCGCATCGCTGCAGCGGGAAGACATTCGGCTCGTCGACATCGACGAGAAGCTGACGCTCGGCGCGCTGCGCAACGCCGGTTCTGCCGGCGCGCGGGGGGACGCGATCGCCCAGTGGGACGACGACGACCTCCATCATCCGCGACGGCTCGAAACGCAGCTCGCGAAGCTCGCAGCGGCGAATGCCCGCTCCGTCTATCTCGAAGAGGTGATGCAATTCTTTCCGGCGACGCGCGAGCTGTATTGCATCAACTTTCGTTCGTTCGAGACGAAGGCGCATCCGGGAACGGGGGTGGTGCGCCGCTCGGCGGAAATCGCATATCCGGAGAACGGCGACGAGGCTCGGCTCGGAGAGGACACGCACGTCTGCCTGCGGCTTCGCGAAGCGGGCGGTTTCGCGGTGCTGGCCGGCGCGCCGCACTTGTACGTGTACGTTAGCCACGGCGCGAACGCGTGGCCGCAAGAGCACCATCGCATGCTCGCGGAACGGCTGACGATCTCCCGCGGTCTCTTGCTTCGCCGCGAACGAACCTTGCGGGAGGGATTGAAATCATACGATTTCGGACCGGGACCCGTTACCGTCAAAGGCTACAACGGTGAAGCCTTTATGCTGGTGAGGCAATCCTCATACAGCAAGTCGCCCGAATCGACGGAGTAGAAACCGAACGCGGCACCGCCCGTAACCGGCCGGACCAAGAGATGCCACGCCGGCGGAAAACGCAGCGAGCCGGTCCCCGTGAAGGATCGCGGAAATCGCTCGGTCTGCATTCGCGGATTGAGGTAGTCGAAGAAATACGACCGCCACGCGGGGTCGGCGCCGCCGGCCGAGAGATCCCAACTCCCGAGATCGAAGCCGGACCAGCGGCCTTCGACGAACGCTTCCGCCCAATAGTGGTACGTCGGAGCGGCGGGATAGAGAAGGTACCCGGCGCAGAGACGCGCCGGGATCTCGCGAGCGCGGCACAACGCAACGAAAAGTGCCGAACCGAGATGACAATCGAACCAACGATGTTCCAGCAGCGATTCGATCGGAACGCCGCCGCTCAACTCGTCGTAATGGAGGACGCCGAGGCGCATCTCGAAGAGGAACTGCCAAAACGCCCGCACGGCGTCGAACGCCGTCTTTCCGGCCGCAAGTTTGCGGGCAAGCGATGCAACGCGCGGCGTGACGCGCACGAGCCCTTCCTCCGGCCGAAGGTAGAGGGCTGTCTCGTCGTCATCGTTCGGCGTCGCCGGCGAGGCGAATTCGAGCTCGACCGAAACCGTCAGCGTCGAACGCGACGAAGGAACGGTCGCTCGCAGCTCGAGCCTTCCCGCGCGGCGTTCTTGCCGCGTCACTTCCGCAGGCGCAGAGACACGTAACCTCGCCTCCGCGAGCGGCAGTGGTAGGCGCAAGCGCAACTGCGCCCCGGGGGCGTGTCGCGAGAGGTCGAACGTCCTCGCGAGCACGAGGCTGAAACGAAGACCCGCGTGACGGCCGTGCTCCTCGACGAGCTTGCGCCCGGTCGCGACGAAACGCTCGCGCCAGATCGGATCGTTCGCGTCGAGCGCCGCCGTCTTGCAGAAGTTCACGACTTCCGCCGGATCGAACGCGCGGCCGGCGCCATCGCGTCCCGGCGCATACGCAAGGCCGTGCCCGATCCAGCGCTCGAGCGCTTCACGAGCAGCGGCGACCGACTCGGAGTGCAGCCCCGCGCGCCATTCGTGTGCCCACCCGTGCAGGGTCAAGTGCTCCACGATCCGCTCTTCGGCGACCGTCCGATAGCGATCGCCGGCTTGTAGGCCGAGATGATTCACGACGCGCGTGCCCAATCGTCCAGCGACGTTCCGCAAAGGAGTCCGGGTCCTTGCCGCTCAGCCTCACCCTCCCGCGTCTCAACGCGTACATGACCACCGCAGTGATTCGCGCGGTTTATGTTCGTGAGGGCGAGCGGGTGACGCCCGGCGCGAAGTTGCTCGACCTCAGCGTCGATCTGAGCGCTTCGGCGCCCCACGATTGTCCGGCGATCTCGTATTATCGAATCGCATCGCGCGACCGCGGCTGGGTTCGCAGCGTTGCCGTCGCCCCCGGCGACGAGCGCGCGGTCGGTGACGAGCTCCTTGCGCTCGCCGGCGATTCCAGCGAGCGTCCCGCCCGGACCACGATCGCGGGAATTTTGTATCAGCCGGATTGGCCTTGACGGCGTTCCCGCTCCGGGTCGGGCCCCTCCACGCGCCCGGTTACACGATCGGGCGGTCCGGCGTGCGTTGGCTCGTCGATGACGGCCACCGCTGCAAGCCCGGAGAGCCGATCGCGTACTGCAACATCGGCGTGCGCCCGTCGAGCCCGCCGTACGATCGCGTTCCGTTCCCGGACGAATCGCACGACCTGCAGATTGCATTTGCGCCGCGCGTCAGCGGGACGCTGCGCAAAGCCGACCTCGTTTCGTACGGCGGCTTCCTCGATCAGCTCACCTCCCATCAGACGTGGCTCCCGGAGTTGACGATCGGGCACCTCGAGTTTGCACCGGGCGAACGGCCGCCTCCGTCGCGCACCGCCTCGGAGCTGCGACCGCTCTTCCTCGCCGGACGCCGCACGACGAACCTGGCCGAAGGTCAGATCGGATTGCTCGCCGGCTGGTTCGACCGCTCGCGCGCGTGGTGGGGAGAAGGCGATCGCTTTCGCACGATACTCAGCGTCGGACTCTGCGAACAGTTGGGAATCTTCCGCGGGGAACGTAATGCGTTTCTGGAGCTGTTCGCCGCACTTCCGGGGCCGATTCATTTCGTCTTCGTCCCGGACGACGTCATCGTTCCGTGCGCGCGCACGCTTCTCGAGCAGTTCCGGCGCACGCCCGCAGAGCTGGCGGCGATCGCCGACGATCTGGTACGAACCTTTTCAGCCGGTTCCCGCGACGGCCGCGAGCTGTTGTTCGCGGGCGCGCTGCTGGCGGCGCTTTCGCAATCCCCGCTTCGCGACCGCTACAACGTTTTGATGCGCGCGGGGCTGCGCACGGCGGGTCCCGCCGATGCGGTGGTGCTCTCCCTTACCGCAGAAGGCGCAGACGTGCTGCGGCACCGCAGGCTCGGCTACACGCTCAACCTCTGGGAGTTCCGCGTTGCCGAAAACGGTCCGGGCGTTCGAACGTGGCTCGACGAAAACTTCGAGAAGGTACCGGTCTCGTGCGACGACGTGCGACGTGACTACGCCGCTCTCGTCGATGCCGTTCGAGCCGAGCGCGAAGTCGAGTTCTTCGTTCTGAACAGAATGTCGAGCGCGATTGAAGACGACGTTCACGGGTACGCCCTCTTCGAGCGACCGCTCGGCGATCTGCTCGCAAGCGTCCGCAAGAAAGAGTTGAATCTCATGGTCCACGATCTCGCACGCGAGGGAAAGCTCACGATCGTCGATCTCGACCGCGCGGCGGCCAAGTTCGGTGGCGCGGCGCATCTTCCGGACGGGATCCATCAGACGAGGGCGCTCGCGGACGAGCTCCGCGGCGAGGTCCTCCGGTTATTGCGCAAGCGTCAGGTGATCTGAAACTCAACCGCCCACTCCTTGCCGCCAAGCTCGGGCGTCGCCGGGAGCGGCTCGCTCTCGGCATCGCTCAAAATCGCGAGCGGCTCGCCGAGACGTTGCCAACTGCCTTCCGGATGAAGGATTCTCCGCAGAATGCCGGCCTGCGCCGCCCGGATTTCGACGATCGCCTTGTGCGTCTCAAGCTCGACGACGACGTCGCCGGGCGCAAAGCGTCGTCCGGGTTCGCCGTGCCATTCTAGGACGCGGATCTCTTCGACATCCTCGATCGGTCCGGGGACGACGAGCGTGAAGATCATCGGCCCTCGAGCAGCGTCAACGTCGTTTCGACGACGCGAGCTGCGTCCGGGAGGACCTCAGCCTCCAGCACCGCGTTCGACGAAACCGGTGCCGGTCGCGCGGCGACTCGCGCGACGCGAATTCCTACGTCGAGGCGCTCGCGGACGCGAAACGCGACCTCGCTCCCGACCCCGCACGCGGGCTGCCCTTCTTCCAACGTCACGAGCGCTCGCGTACGCGCCACCGATTCGCCGATCGACTCGACGTCGAGCGGCGCGAGCGTGCGCAAATCGATCACCTCGCAGGAGACGCCGGCGGGTTCGAGCCGTTCGGCGGCTTCGACTGCGATCCGCACGGCGTACGAATGCGCTGCGAGCGTTACGTCCGTGCCGGGCCGCACGATCGCAGCTTTGCCGAGTGGCATACTCACCTCGTTCGTTTCCGGCACCTCGCCTGCCGTCGAAAAGAGCCGTTTGTGGTCGACGAAGACGACCGGCCCTTCCTCCCGCAACGACGTCTTCAGCAGGCCGTAGGCGTCCGCGGGATTCGACGGTGCGACGACTTTCAGGCCTGGGACGCCCATGAGCCACGACTCGATGCACTGCGCGTGCGCGACGCCTTGACCCTTCGCTCCGGCGGTCGTCTTGACGACGGCCGGTACGCGAACTGCTCCACCCGTTTTGTAGCGCGCCTTCGCAGCATAGTTGACGAGCGGCTCGAGACCGAGGATCAAGAAGTCCATGTACGTTATCGAGACCAGCGTACGCAACCCGGCTGCGGCCGCGCCGAGGGCGATCCCGATCGTTGCGGCTTCGGCGACCGGCGTATCGCGGACCCGTTGCGCACCGAAACGCTCGTAAAGCCCCGCGAATTCCTTGTAGGCTCCGCCATACGCGCCGACGTCCTGACCGAGAACGACGAGCTTGTCCTCGCGCTCCATCTCCTCGGCGAGTGCGCGCGCGATCGCCTCGTTGAAGAACAGCCTCCTAGACGACATCGCTCAAAGCGTCGTCGGGAGACGGACGCGGTGCTTCTCCACTAAAGCGGATCGCTCGCGAGACCAGCTCTTCGACGTCCTTTTCGAGCGCGCTGCGTCCGGCTGCGTCGAGCGTGCCGTCGGCCTCGAGGCGCGCCCCGAGATGGAGGATCGGGCAACGTTCGCGCGCCGCCGCGAGCTCCTCATTCGAACGCGTCTCGCGCGTCGACGTCGAGTGACTCGCGAACCGCTCCGAGCGGCATTCGAGGAATCCCGGTCCGTCGCCGCGCCGCGCGACGTCCGCGAACTCGCGTGCGGCTTCATAGACGGCGAAGACGTCCATTCCGTCGACGGTTCGGCGCGGAATCCCGAACGGGATCGCGAGGTCGGAGAGGCGCTCGGCCGCGACGCCGCGGGCGACCGGCGTCGAGATCGAAAAGCCGTTGTTGTCGCAGACGAAGATCAACGGAAGCTTCCAGAGCGCCGCGATGTTCAGCGTTTCGTGCAGAGCACCCGCGCCGCAGGCGCCGTCACCGAAGATGCAGGCAACGACCGCGCCGCGACCCTCCAGCTGCGCCGCGAGCGAGACTCCCGCGGCGATGCTCAGGTTCCCGCCGACGACCGCGTGCGCCCCGAAGAATCCGTCATCGGGCGACGCGAGGTGTCCGCGACCGCCTTTTCCGCGATTCGGTCCGGAGATTTTGCCGAGGAGTTCGGCCATGACGAGGTGCGGCTCGATCCCTCGCGCGAGCGCCGGTCCGATCGATCTTCCGCTGCTCAGAAGCTGATCGCGGTCATCCAGCGCCGCGCAAACGCCGACGGCGACCGCTTCTTCACCCGAAGAAAGCAGCTGAAAGCCGCGGTCGGGTTGAAAGGCCAGCGCCTCTTCGAACTTCCGAATCAGCAGCATCGAGCGCAGGAGGTCGACCGGATCCGGTCTATCCGGCACGATCTCGCTCCAACGGCAGACGTCGCTGCAAGAGCCGCGCCATTTCCCAGATCGTCCCCTGAAACGCTTGCGCCCGCTCGCGGGCGTCGATCGCAACGACGTCGTCGAGGCCGACCGCGAGCAAGCTTGCGACGATCGTGTGACCGGCGACTTCGGCTGCGATACGGCCACCGAGTCGATAGTCGGTCTTGAGTTGCTGCGCGCCGACGTGCGCGAAGACGCGGTCGATGTCGATGACGCACGCGCCCGTGTCGAACGACAGCTCGGGCGCGAGAAGGTTCAGCCGCCGGATGCGTTCGATTTTCACGAGATCCGGATCGTCCGGGACGTAGCGAAAGATCGTGCATACGAAGGCCGACTGCGCGCCGCGCTCGAGGACCGACGCGAGCTGCGCGCGCAGGCGCGTTTCAATCGATGCCGGCGACTCCTCGCTCTCAAGCTCGCGCAAGAGCGAGACGACGGCCACGGTCGGTTCGCCTTCAGGCCGCACGTCGTCTAAGGACTGGCAGAACGCGAGCCGAATCGGCAACGGATCCGCCTGCGCTTCGGCGAGCGCCTCGCGCAGCTGTTCGCTCGCTGCCGCAAACGCGGGTCGCTCGCTCTCCGCAACGCAAACGCCGAGCGTCATCGCTCCGTGCGGGCCGCCAATGCAAGCTCCTGCAGCGAATTGATCCGCGCTTCGAGGGGAACTCGGCTCTGCGGTGCCAGCGAAGCCCAAAAGACCGGCAGCAGCTCGACCTCCGGCAATGGATGCGCCCGGTAGAAGACTCTCTGCCATCCAATTTCCTCGAGCGGGTCGCGCGGCGTGCGGTGGATCATATGATAGGTGCGCGCGCCGTCGACCGGAACCAGGCGCAGACCGTCGGCGTAGAGCCGCAGCGCGAGCTCGCGATGTTCGTTCAGATCGAGGTCTTCGCGAAAACCCCCGGCGCGTTCGAACGCGTCTCGCCGGACGGAGAGATTGCTCCCGGATGCCGCCGCCCACAAAACGGCGCATTCCGGGTCGGCGTGGAGCGCTTCCATCTCGAGCTCGTGCAGACGCCGTGCCGACGTGCCGGGATAGATCCCGGGCTCCGCTCGCGCGTCGACCGCGGCAAAGTTCTCGACGATCTCGCGCCGCGTAATGCGCATCCGCTCCAAGGCCCGCGGCTCCTTTCCCCGCAGGTGCGCCTCGCCGTTCGGCCACGGCGTCCCCGTCTCGGGATCGCGCAGAAAACGCGTTCCGCGCAGATGGTAGGTTTCGCCGCGGCCGATGGCGTCTGGGTGCGTCCGATGTACGTCGCGATGGCGCTCGACGACCTGCGGCCCGGCGAGCGTGTCGCCGTCCAAGAAGAGGAGCAGCTCTCCGCGCGCGACGCGTGCTCCCGCATTCGACGCCGCGGAGCGGCCGCGTGCGGCCGGGTGCGTGACGACGCGCAGCGCGAGATCGCTCGCGGCTTCGGCGAGGACCTCGGCAGTGCGATCGCTCGAGCCGTCGTTGACGACGACGACTTCCGGTTCGAGGCTTTGGCACGCGAGCGACGTCAGCGTCAAGCGCAGCCTTTCGGCTTCATCTTTCGTCCGAACAACGACGCTGACGAGCATCAGAAGCAACCCTGTTCTTCGAGAATCGCGATCACCTCTTCGGCAACCAGGCGGGAGCCCGCTGCGTTCAAGTGGAGGGCGTCGAGCTTCACCCGGTCGGCTCCGGCGCGCGCGACGAGCGTGTCGACGTCGACGATAGCCACGTCCGTTTGTCCCGCGAGCTCGATCAATCCAAGATTGAATCGTCGAATCCGCGTCGAGAGCGTCTCGGAGAGTCCGAGGGGGAAGCGCAGCACCTCACCTGGGATCACCGGTGAGAGGTTGTAGATGAGAATCGGTGCGTCGCTTCGCCGGCGGATTCGTTCGATGATTTGCCCGAAGTTTCGCATCGAGCTCTCGACGTCGAGCGGCTCCATAGCCTCAAACGCTTCGTCGACGAAGCCTCGCGCCTTAGGCGGCCACGATTCGCGAGCGTTCGGATAGAACAGATATCCGTCCGCCCGATGCCGGACGAGGTGCGTCATCACGTCCGGTTGGATCGAAAGGACGAACGCGTCGGCGTCGGTCTCGAAGAGCGCGGTACCGAACTGCGAGGCGAGCGTGTACGGCTCGAGTGGAAGTTCGCGTTGCTCCAAGCCGGCGGGGATCGCGCCCGTGGCAGCCAGGAGCGCGTCGGAGCGCGTGAAGAGCTCGTGCTGTATCCGCACCGAAACGCCGGGGAAGCGATCTCGCACGATTTCGTTGGCGCCGTTCCACTCGATGCGGCCGCCGATCCGCAACGAGTGCAGCGTGTCCCGCACGTCGAGATTGCCTTTGACGAAAAGCGTTAGCCGTTTCAAGCGGCCAGGATCGCCGAGACCGCTTTCTTCGCGGCACGCGCGGCCGCGAGATCGCCGCGCTTTGCGCCCGATGCCAAGGCTCCTTCGAACAAGACGTCGATTTGCTCGCCGAGGCTCTCGGGGTCGGGGAGTCCGGCTTCGGCGGCACGGTCGCGGAACCACGCGCGACGCTTCGCGGCGTAATCGTTGATCAGTTTTCGCGCCGGATGATTGGGGTCGGTCAACTCCGCCGTGAAGATGATGTACGGGCACCCGCGATACTCGGACCCGTCGAGAAACGTCTCCAGAAGATCGAAGGCTCCGAGGATTCGTTCGAGGGGACCGCCGTCTTTCGGGAACCGGATCCGCGGCGCGCGCCGCAGCGAGCCCGCGATCAGATCGTCTTTCGAGCGGAAGTGATGGTACAGCGTTCGTTTGGTGACGCCGGCCTCGACCGCGACCTTGTCGACGCCGACGCGATGGATGCCGTCGCGATAGAAGAGCTCGGCCGCCACCGCGGCGATGTGGTCGCGGAGCAGCTGACCGCGGGCTGCCGGAATCGCCATGCGCCTCTTTTTGCGGTCGCAAGTATACCGACCTGTATACTGCACTTCTAGAGCGGGAGAGTCGCCTCCAGGGTCGGACCGTCGAAGGCGGCGATCTTGAACCCGAGCGACCGCAGGAGCGCGAGCCCGGGTGCGTTCTCGCGCAGCAGGTAGCCGACGAGCATCGGGATGCGCTCCCTTCCGGCGTCGCTCGCGAGGTGCCGCAGCAGCTCGCTGCCGACGTATCGGCGTCGCCGCTGCGGCGATACGATCACGCCGATCTCTGCGACCGTTTTGTCGACCGAGAGATCGGCAACGCCGACGATACGGCCTTCTTCTTCCGCGATGTACGTCGGTCGCGGATGCTCGACGGTGAGATGGTGGAACAGCCTCGCCGCCGGTTCGCGCACGCCGTGCGAGCACAACCGTAGCGCCAAGTCTTCGACCGGCAACGACGCAAGAAAGTTCGAAAGACGCGCCGCTTCGCTTGGATCCCAGCGCTCGATCATCGTCTCAACACCACGCCGCCGCTCTCGACGACGAACGTGCGGCCGTCGTGGTTTTCGACGTCGGCTTGTCGCTGGATCGGACGAACGCCGAGGGAGATCTCCGTTGCCCGGAGCGACGCGAGATCGCCGACGATCCCTTCGACGCCGGGATACGCTCGCAGGAATGCGGCGACGCGCTGGGGCGAATCGTCCCAAGGGTCGATGTCGAGAAATGCGACTTTGGTGTGAGGGTTCGCATGAAGGGATCGCAATGTCGCCGGACACGCATCGGAGCAGGCGACGTAGCCTAGAACAAGGGTCGTGCGCTCCGCGTTGCGTGCAAGAAAAATCTTCCCACCTTTCACGGTACGCAAGGGGACGTCTGCGATCCGTCGAGCCTGCGGAACGACAAAGCCGTAGCTATCAGGTGCGACCCCGTGCGCCGCGATTACGGCGATGACGGCCGCACCGATGAAAACCAGCGTCGCCGACAGCTTGATCATGCGACCACCGTCGCTACGTGCGAACGCGACTGAATTGGAACGTTGAGCAAGGCGGCCGCAAAGCCGATCGCGATCGTCGCAATCCAGACCGGCGTGTACGAACCGGTCATTTGCACGGCGAGTCCGCCGGAGAGGACGCCGAGGAAACCGCCGAGCTGATGTCCGACGAAACAAACGCCGAAGAGCGCGCCGAGATTCGGTAAGCCGTGCAGTCGCGCGATGACGGCGTTCGTGAGGGGCACGGTTCCGAGCCACGTGAGTCCCATGACGATCGCGAATGCGAGGGTCGTCGCGGCCGAGACCGGCGTCGCGACGTACACGGCGGTCGCGGAGGCGCGAACCGCGTACAGAAATGCGAGGAGATACTGCGGCGGCCAGCGGCCGGCCGCGCGCCCGAACGCAAAGCTTCCTATGATGTTGAAAAACCCGATCAACGCGAGGGCGGCGGCTCCGACGTTTGCGCTGACGTGACACGCCAGCAGGTAGCCCGGCAAGTGCACGCCCATGAACGCGAGCTGAAAGCCGCACGCAAAAAAACCGGCGGTAAGCAGAAGAAAACTCGGGTCGCGCAACGCCAGCCGGATCGCCGAACCGGTCGCGCTCTTGACGCCGATCTCGCCCGCGAACGGAGTCTTGCGCTGCAGAATCAACGCGAACGGCGCGACCGCCAGCGCGACGAGTGCCATGACGACGAGCGAGGTGCGCACGCCGGCGAGGTCGATCGTGCTCTGGGCGAGCGGAACGAGCGCGACCTGACCGAGCGAACCGGCGGCGGCGACGACCGCGACCGCCGTCGCGCGCTGCGCCGCATTCGCAGCTCTGCTGACGGACGCGATCACGACCGCAAACGTCATTGCCGCCTGTCCGAGCCCGACCATGATCCCGAATCCGGCAACGACCGCGAGGAATGCGGGCTGAAAGGCGACCGTGCCGAGCCCGAGCGCGTACAAGCACGCGCCAACAGCGACCACCGGCGCCGGCCCAAAGCGGTCGGTGCACGCACCGGCAACGGGCTGGCCGAGCCCCCAAACCAAATTTTGCAACGCGATTGCGAGCGAGAGCGACGCGACGGTGACGACGTGCTCTTGCGCGATCGGTGCCAGATAAAGACCGAAGGTCTGCCGGATCCCGAGCCCTGCCGAGAGGATCAGGCCGCCCGCGGCGACGACACCAGCGATTGAGGTAACTCTGCGATCCATGCGGGCTGGGGTCGAGGGGTCGCGTATACCGACCTGTGTACTTTGCATTCCGATCCTGGAGGCCCGATGAAACGCCGCGCCGCGCTAGCCGTCATTGCTTCAGGGATCTCTTTTGCGGCGAAAGGACGGGCCGAAGCGGCGCCGGACGACGCGCTCGCGCGCCTCAAGCAGAGCGGCGTCATGCGCATTGGCGTCAAGAGCGATCTCCCGGCGATCGCTTACGTCGATACCACGCAACCAGGCGACCTGCAGGGCTTTGAGATCGACTTGGCACGTGGAGTCGCAAAACGGATTCTCGGAGATCCCGATCGCGCGCGCCTCGTCGGCGTCACTTCCGAGAACCGTATCCCGAAGCTGCTCTCGGGCGAGATCGACTTGATCCTTGCGACGATGACGATCACGCCGGAACGCCTCGCTCAGATCGACTTCTCGAACGTGTACTACAAAGCCGGTCAGACCCTACTCGTGAATCCCGCCTCGAAGATCCGTTCGTATCGCGATCTCGCGGGACACACCGTCTGCACGGCGCAGGCGTCGACCTCGGCGGCGACTCTAGCGCGGGTCGCGCCGGCGGCACGCGTCGTGTTGCGCCCCACGTACGGCATGTGCTACGACGTGCTGCGCGACGGCGGCGTCGACGCGATGAGCACCGACGACGTCATCTTGCTCGGGTTCGCGTTCAAAGATCCGAAGTTTACGATGCTCGACGAACGGTTCACGTTCGAGCCTTACGGCATCGGTCTTCGAAAGAACTCGGCCTCTTTGAAGTCGGCGGTGAACGACGCGTTCAAATCGATCCGACGCGACGGCGATTACGACAGCTCGTACCAGCGCTGGTTTCGCCAGCCGCTGCCGCGCGGCTACGGCTACTGGCTCGACATGGATCCGGCGCTCGCGGCTAAGAAGTTCGCCGACCAGTCGCGCTAGCGGCGCCGCAGCGCAGATTGCGTCACGCCGGTGTAGCGCTGGACGGCTTGACCCGCCGGGGTAACCGTGCCGGCGCCCTCGGCGGCTTGTAAGCTTGTATTCAGCGCCGCGAGCATCTGCGAGTACGCATAGTTTGCGGTCGTAGGGCTGAAGTCGACGTACGTATAGAGCATCAGCGCGTACGAGAGATCGAGGTTCTGCACGTTGTTGCAGCGCGCGAGCTGGATCAAGCTCGAGACGTACTGCTGATCGATCGTCCCCCAAAACGAGTAGGCGTTGCGGACGAAGACGATCTGCGAGTCGATCGGCCCCGACGTCCCATCGCTCCCCGCGTCCTCTTTGTCGAGCCACGATTCGGTTACGATTAAGGGCTTGCCGCTGGCTTTCAGCTGTTGCAGATCGGCGATCCCGTTTTGCAAATAGTCGGGGGGATACATGTGAAGGTCGTAATAGTCGAGCGACGTCATCGAGAGCAGGTTCGTGACGAACGCATTGCTCTGCCAGTCGTCGGAACCCGCCCCTATCTTCGTCCCGCCCGGGTTCGAATTGTTGATCTGAGAGCGGATCGCGTTCAGATACGCCGGGTAGTTGGACGGGTCGTTCACGCTCGAGAACCCGGTTTGAAACGCGATCGTCGACGGCTCGGCGCCGAGGTTCAGATGGTCGGGCTTGAGGTTGTCGATGATGTGTTGGCCGTTCTCCGCGAGGCCGGCTTCGAGCATGGGGAGGGTCAGCCCGTTGAAGTTGTACTGCGAGCCCGCATATTGTGGGAACAGGATGTTCGACTCGATGTCGACGCCGAGCCCCGCGGCGCGAAGTCCTTGCACGACCTGCTGGTAATAGGAGAGGTACGTCGCATAGTTCGCGACCGTGAACGTCGAATTCGGCAGATTCGCGGGATTCGAAACGAGCGTCGGATAGTTGATCGAGATCCGAAAGCCGGTGATCCCGAAACGTTGCTGGTAGCCGGTCGCAAACGCAATCGCGTTGTTCGCCATCGCCGTGACGGCTGCCGGACTCGCGCCGATCAGCGATGAGTAAATCCCGTTCGAGTCGGCCGGGAGAAGAATCGTATAGATCTTCGTCGGGTAATTGGCGCCGGCGCACTGCGCCGAGACGGCGTTCGAGAACTGGCTCACCTGCGTTCCGACGGCGTTGTACAAAGCCGCGTAGGTCGGCGGAGCGGTCGGCACCGATGCCGCGCTCGCCGTGGGCGTCGGTGTCGGTGACGGTGTCGAAGAGGACCCCGAACCCGGTGGAACGGTCGGCGGCGATGTGCTCGGGCTCGACATCGGCGGAATCGACGAGCCGCCTGCGCTGCCGCCGCCACAGCCCGTGAAGGCGACGGCACACGCGAGTGCAAGAACGGTCGCTGCAGTGTGAAGTGGCTGTCTCATCGTTTCTCACCGATTCCTAAGGAAGAGCATCGCGTTTGGTTTCTTGCGATGCCAACGCTATTTTCTCAGCATCCGTCAGCCTCGCGGCTTAACGCGTGATTAGGCGGAGACGCTCGTGACAACGGTCACGCACGTGTAATCGCGTGCCGGAACTTCCCGATATCGCTGCGTACGTCAGCGCGCTCGAGCCGCTGATCGTCGGCGAGCGGCTCGAAGGCATCTCGGTGCGGAGCGTTTCGTTGCTGCGCACCGCAGGCATTCCGTTGTCGGACGTTGAGGGCAAGACGGTGCGCGAGCTCCGCCGCATCGGCAAGCGTATCGCAATCGGGCTCGACGACGACCTTTGGATCGGGTTGCATCTGATGATCGCGGGCCGGCTCCACTGGCGCCCGCCCGGCGTCGCGCTCGCGGGACGGAATCAACTCGCGGCGCTTCGATTTCCCACGGGAAGCCTCGTGCTCACCGAAGCGGGCTCGAAACGCCGCGCCCAGCTGCACGTTGTGCGCGGCGATGAGGCTCTCCACGCGCTCGATCCCGGCGGACTCGACGCCTTCGCATCGGACGTCGATGCATTCAAGCGCGCGCTTGCGGCGGAGAACCATACGCTCAAACGAGCGCTGACCGATCCGCACGTCATCGACGGTATCGGAAACGCCTACTCGGACGAGATCCTTCACGCCGCGATGCTCTCGCCGATCGCGCAGACAAAAAAGCTCTCCGGGGACGAGTGGGCTCGGCTTCATGCGGCGGCGCGTGAGACGCTTCGGCTGTGGATCGAACGATTGGTCGCCGAAGCAGGGCGCGCGTTCCCCGAGCGCGTGACCGCGTTTCGTCCGGAGATGGCCGTGCACGGCCGCTACAAGCAGCCGTGTCCGCGCTGCGGAAAACCCGTCCAGCGCATTCGGTATGCGGATAACGAGACGAATTATTGCGCGCAGTGTCAGACCGGCGGCGTCGTCTTGGCCGACCGCAGCCTCTCGCGGCTCCTGCGGGGCGATTGGCCGCGTTCCCTCGAGGAGCTGGAAGAGTAACCGATTCAACCGGTTGACATAACCTATCTAAGCGGTTACACTCGGGGGCGTGACCACCACCCGCGCCCAGTCCCGCCTCGCCTCCGCGCCATTCAGATTCGGATACGGCTCCCCGGCGCTCGACCTCGCAGTGACCCTCCGGCGGCGTGGCTCGACCCCGATCGAGCTTCTCGCCAAGCCCGAAGACGGCGAACGCTGGCTGCAGGCCGCGGGTTTGGTTTCCGGCTCGATTCGTCTCGACGGCTCCGCACTCGAAGAGCTCCGCGGTTTGCGCGATGCGATCTATCGCATCGGACGTGCTGCCGTCGCCGGACTGGCACCCCCGGCTTCGGACGTTCGTTTGATCAATGCCGCGGCAAGGCTTAGCGCCGATGCGCCCCAGCTCGGCGGCGACTGGACCGTCAAAGCTCCGCGCGCCCGGCAATTCGACGCGGCGCTCGGGACGATCGCGCGCGCCGCGATCGCGCTCTTCGGCGACGAGCGGCAGCGCGCGCTCTTGCGCTCTTGCGAGCAAGACGATTGTGCGGGTCTTTTTCTCGATCGTTCGCGTGGCGAGCGCCGGCGTTGGTGCTCGATGTCACGCTGCGGAAGCCGCGCCAAAGTCGCGGCGTTCAGACAACGCCAAAAGGATGCTCAACGATGATTGCCCACTTACCGATCCCTGCCGCCCGCGAAGCGCGCGATGCTCTCACGGAACTCGCCTGGCAGACCCATCTCGCCCCAGCCGGTCGCGGCCTGTTCTTCGCGCTCCGCAACACGGCGCCGAGCGACGAGACGATTCTTGATGAGCTCGTCGCGCACGTACGGCACTTGCTTCCCGAGACCGAGTACGGGATGCAAATCGTTCGCGCGTACGCCGCTCCAGGTTTGCGCGGGAACGAGCTGAGAAAACACTTCCTCGATGCCATCGGATCCCGGATGCCGCGCACCGCGGAGCGTTTGCTTCTCCTCGTCGAAGGCTTCGAGCTGCTCGACGCCGGCGATCGCTCCGCACATCTCGCCGCACTGCGGCTCGCCTTGCGCTTACCTTACGTCGTCGTGCTCGTAGCGACGGACTCTCTGGAACAACGAGAGCGACGTTTCTTCGACCGCATCTTTCCCTGAGTTCGCTTGCATCGATCCCCTAGCAAGCGCGGCTCGCCGGCTTCGCCTACCCCGTGGGATGATGGCTAGTGCCGGCGAAATAATGCGTTTCGAGAACCGCCGCTGCAGGGAGGCTCTTGAATTGCTTTCAAGCCAAGACGCGCCTTCTCCGGGACTGCTAGCGCCCCACGCGATCTTCGAGGTCGCCGACCGCGAGACGATTGCGCACTTCCAGCGCATGGCCGACGCGCTTCCTGTCCTGATTTGGATGTCGGGCATCGACAAACTTTGTACTTGGTTCAACCGGACGTGGCTGGAGTTCGTCGGGCGCCCGATGGAGAGCGAGCTCGGTAACGGTTGGGCCGAAAACGTGT
>JAFAMS010000382.1 GCA_019233165.1 Vulcanimicrobiota bacterium
GCGTCGACGGGTTGTTCAGAAAATCGCGAACCGCCGGCGACGAGAGCGTTACGCCCGCTGCGAGGGCTTGCTGTGCGATCGCGATCTCGCGCTGCAGCAGCGTCGTGAGGATCGCAATCCCCAGGCTCCCGCCGAGCTGACGGATCAGCGTGTACATCCCACTTGCGGAGGCGAGCTCCCCCCGCGGGACGCCGGAGAGCGTCGCGGTCGAGAGCGGGACGAACAAGAATCCGAGGGCGAACCCTTGGTATGCACGCGGCCAAAAGATATCCCAGTAGCCCGAATTTTGGTCGAGCCCGCCCATCCACCAGGACGCGGCGCCAAAAATCAAGAGCCCGGCCGCGATCGAGACGCGCCCATCGATCTTTGTCATCAGCCGGCCCGCGATCGGCATCGAGATCGCCGTCGCCAGCGCTCCCGGAAGGAGCGCGAGCCCCGCCTGCAGCGCATCGAAGCCAAGAACGTTCTGAAAGAAGAGCGGCAAGATCAGGTTGAGCCCAAAGAGCCCGAAGCCGCTGATCACGCCGATGATGTTCCCGATGGCGAACGTTCGGGAGCGAAAGACGAACAGGTCGACCACCGGGTTCTTGATGCGCAGCTCTCGATAGATGAAGAGCCCGATCGCGACCGCCGAGACGATCGTCAAGATCAAGATCGCGTCCGAATCGAACCAATCGTCGTGTTGTCCGCGTTCCAGCACGTACTGCATCGCGGAGATCCCGACGGTCATGTAGGCGAGCCCCGGCCAGTCGACTTTCCCCTCGGGCTTTTCGATGTAGCTGGGGTCGCGGATGAACATGTAGGTCATCAAGAACGCCAGAATCCCGATCGGGATATTGATGAAGAAAATGACCGGCCAGCTCCAGTTATCGACGATGTAGCCGCCGAGCACGGGGCCGATCGCCGGCCCGACCATCGCGCCCAGACCGAAGATCGCCATCGCGTTCCCGCGTTTCTCCGGCGGATACGACTCGAAAAGAATCGACTGCGCCGTAGGCTGAAGCGCGCCGCCGCCCAAGCCCTGAAGGACGCGGAAGATCACCAGCAGCCAGATGTTCCCCGCGAACCCGCAGAGCGCGGACGCGATCGTGAACGCGGCGACGCAGGTGGCGTAATAGCGCTGCCGCCCAAACATCGCCGTGAGCCAGCCGTTCAGCGGCATGATGATCACGTTCGCGAGGATGTAGGCGGTCACGACCCAAGCGATCTCGTCGGTCGTCGCGCCGAGGTTCCCGGCCATCGTCGGGAGCGCGACGTTGACGATCGTCGCATCGATAATCGCCATGATCAACCCGAGCATCACCGTCACCGTGACCATCGCCACGGGGGGATGCTCGACGTCGAGCCTCGCGCGAAACCACGTTAGGGGACTTGCTTGCGATAACATCGATGCTACCGCCTCACTTGTACCCGGCGCGCGGCCGGCCGTTTGCGCGCGCTAGCCCAGCGTGCCGGTGTACTTCTCGAGCAAGCCCCAGGCTGTCGGACCGAACTCCTTCTTCCACTTTGCGTAATACGGACCGAGCTTCGCCTTGAACGTCCCGACGTCGCACGTGTATTGCGCCATCCCTTGCTGCTTCAACTTGCCGACCAACTCGTTCGTCAACGAGGCGAAGTCGGTACGCTGCAGCGGCGCATACTTCGCGACGTTGCGGCGGACGACTTGTTGGATATCCGCGCCGAGCGCGTCCCACGCGTCCTTGTTGGCGACCATCCACCAGCACGACCATGCGTGGTTCGAGAAGTTCAGCGTCTTCTGCACTTCGTAGAGCTTGCTCTGCTCGATGTTGATCAACGCATTTTCTTGGGCTTCGACGATGTGCGTTTGGAGCGAGCTGTACAGTTCGCTCACGTTGATCGGCGTCGGCGAGGAGCCGAGGCTCTTCCACATGTCGACGAACAGCGCGCTCGAAGGAACCCTAATCTTGAGGCCCTCGACGTCCGAAACGGTCTTGACCGGCTTGTTGGCGGTGATCTGCCGCATCCCGTTGTCGAACGCCGGCGGGATGCAGACCATCCCCTTGGCTTCGATCTCCTTGCGAACGAATTCCCCGAGCTCGCCGTCCATCGCCCCGAACGCCTGGCGCGTGTCCTTGAATGCGAAGCCCACCCCGTCGATTGCGGCCGCCGGAACGGTACTCTGAAGCAGCGCGCCGGGCTCCGTGAGGAAATGCAGCGCGCCGCTGCGCAGCTGAACGATCATCTGGGTATCGCCGCCGAGTACGCTGTTCGGGAAGCTGTCGACGTGCAGCTTGCCGCCGGTCTCGCGCTCGACCGCCTGCCACATCTGGAGCATCCGCCGCGTGAGCGGCGAGAAGTCGGTTTGATCGTTGCCGTACTTGTAGGTGAATTGCGCGGCGCGGGCCGGCGATCTGACGAATGCAATCGAAGCGAACGCTGAGGCGGCGCCGGCGGCCGTCGCCGTCGCGAACGTTTTGCGGGTGAGGCTTTTCATGCGCCCCTCTTTGGGCTAGGTCGCGCAAAACCTCGCTTCGGCGCGCTCGTCGCTGATCAGCCGTGAGAGCTGTCCGCCGAGCCGGCGCAGCTGGGCGTCGTCGCCGCCGAACGCGGCGGTGATCCGCGCCGCGCTCTCGCCTTGCTCCAGCTCGCAGCGCACGACCGTGCATCCCAAGCGCGCGGCGAGGTTGATCACCCGTGCGAGGATGCGCCCGTCGGGCGCTTCGATCTCGACCTTCACGCGCGCACCGGCGCTTCCTCGATCAGTTCGTCGAGCGCCGCGCCGGCCGGGATCATCGGCCAAACGTTCTCGTGCGGGTAGCACGCGCAGTGCAGCAGCATCGGCCGGTCGTCGGCGAAGAGCTCGCGCATCGCGGCGTCGAGATCCGCGAGGCGCTCGACGACGCGTCCCGGGACGCCGAAGGCGCGCGCCATGAGCACGAAGTCCGGGTTGTCGGAGAGATCGGTCGCGCTGTAGCGCTTGTCGTAGAACAGGTGCTGCCACTGCCGCACCATCCCCAAGCGCTGATTGTCGATCAACACGATCTTGACGAAGGCGCTCATCCGCATCATCGTCGTCATCTCGTTCATCGTCATCTGAAAGCCGCCGTCGCCGACGATCGCCGCGACGGTCGCGCCCGGGTTTGCCATCTTAGCGCCGATTGCGGCGGGGAAGCCGAAGCCCATCGCTCCGAGGCCCGCCGAGGTGATGAAGCGGCACGGACCGTCGACGCGTTGACGCTGCGCCGCCCACATCTGATGCTGGCCGACGTCGGTCGTCACAATCGCATTTGCAGGAGCGTGCGCGAAGAAGCGGTCGAGCACCGTCGTCGCGGAGAGGTGACCGTCCTCGGCGCGATCGACCGGAAGGTTCGAGCTGAAGAGCTCGAGCTCGGCGAACCACTTCGCGTACGAGCTCGGCGGTTCGCCCCGGAGCGACTGTACGAACGCCGGGAGCGTCTCGCCGAGACAACCGCGCACGGCGACGGTCGGATCGACGACCTTGCCGAACTCGCTGGCGTCGACGTCGAAATGGATGATCTCGGCCTGCTGCGCGTACTTGTCGACGCGTCCGGTGACGCGGTCGTCGAAACGCATTCCGAGCGCGACGATCACGTCCGCTGCGTTCACCGCGCGGTTCGCGCGCTTCGTCCCGTGCATTCCGAGCATCCCTAGGAAGTGCGGATCGCCGGGCTCGGCCGCTCCAAGCGCGTTGATCGTCGCCGCGTGCGGCGCTCCAACCAAACGCAGGAGCTCACGATACGCGGCGACGGCACCGCCGCTGCGAACTCCGCCGCCGGCCATGATCAGCGGACGGCGCGCGGCGGCGAGCAGCTTGCGCGCTGCTTCGATCGCGCCGGGATCGAAGGCCGCGTCCTTAGACGCTTCACGCGCTGCCGACTCGTCCCATCGCGGCGCGACGCTCGTCTTCGTCTTGAGGACGTCGGTGGGGATGTCGACCAGGACCGCCCCCGGCCGCGGTCCGCGCGCGATCGAGAACGCCTCGCGCACCGTCGCATAGATCTCGTCGACGCGGCGGACGAGATACGCGCGCTTCGTCGCCGGCTGCGCCATCGAGGTCACGTCGGCTTCTTGGAAGCCGTCGGTCCCCATCAGCGCCGTACGCACTTGACCCGTGATCGCGACGACCGGAACGGAATCCATGTTCGCGTCGAGGATCCCCGTCAGCAAATTCGTTGCACCGGGTCCGCTGGTCGCCATGCAGACGCCGACTCTCCCCGACGAGCGCGCGTAGCCGCCGGCCGCAAACGCCGCGCCTTGCTCGTGACGAACGAGGACGTGCGTGATCCGGCGCTCCGAGAAGAGCGCGTCGTAGACGGGCATGATCGTCCCGCCGGGATAGCCGAAGACGACGTCGACGCCTTCGTCGGCGAGTGCGTCGAGGACGAGCTGGGCTCCAGTTCTTTCCGTAGCTGCGGCGGACACGATGACTCCCTAGAAAATCGAAAACCCCCGCCGGATCGGTGGGGGCTTTTGCGTTTGCTGCTCTCGAGCTACCTTACGCGCGCCTACCTCAACCGATCCCGACGGGACGGCTAATAAGGACGACGACGAGAAGGTGCCGCGTGGACAGCATATGTTCTCCGAGACTACCCCGGCGCTCGGGGGCCTGTCAACCCCTCAGTAGACCTCCTTGACGAACTTCCTCCCGTTCAAGGAAGCCTGGTCGTCGTATTTGCCCTTCTCGGAGCGCGGGGGGAGCTTGACCTTCTCGCGCTTGACCTTCCCCGGGTCGAGGGTCCGCAAGATGTGCGCGATGACGTTGAGCCGCGCGCGCTTCTTGTCGTCGGAACGGACGACGTACCATGGCGCGTGCGCCGTGTCGGTCGCATCGAGCATCATGTCGCGCGCCTTCGAGTATTGATACCAGCGTGAGTACGATTCTACGTCCATCGGGCTGAGCTTCCACTGCCGCATCGGATCGTCGATCCGCGCTTCGAAACGGCGCTCCTGTTCTTCCATGCCGACGTCGAGCCAGATCTTGATCAGCTTGATCCCGCCGTCGACGATGTAGCGCTCGGCTTCAGGAGCAAGCTGCAAGAAGCGTTGGTGCTGCTCTTTGCTGCAAAAATCCATCAGGTACTCGACCCCCGCGCGGTTGTACCAACTGCGGTCGAAGATCACGATCTCGCCGGCGGCGGGGAAGTGCTGCATGTAGCGCTGCATGTACATCTGCGACTTCTCGCGATCCGACGGCGCCGGAAGCGCGATGACGCGGAAGACGCGCGGGCTCACCCGCTCGGTGAGAGCCTTGATCGTCCCGCCCTTCCCGGCTGCGTCACGGCCCTCGAAGATGACGATGACGCGAACCCCCTCTTGCTTCACCCAGTCTTGGAGACGGCAGAGGTCTTCCTGAAGCTTGCGCAGCTCTTTTTCGTATTCTTTCCGCTTGAGTTTCGGTTTTTCGGGGGTGAGGACGTCGGTCATGATGGTACCTTTCGGCCCGCCAGAAGGGCCAGGGTGTGTCGCGCGATCATCAGCTCTTCGTCGGTTGGAATGACGTAGAGCGCCACGCGGCTGTCGCTACGTGAAATCGTCGTTGCGTGCTTCGCATTGGCGGCCGAGTCGAGCGCAGCGCCGAGCCAGGCCAGCTTCTTCGCTACCTTCGCGCGAATCGAGGCCGAGTTTTCGCCGATCCCCGCCGTGAAGACGAAGGCGTCGACGCCGCCGAGCGCGGCGGCAAGCGTCCCTGCGTAGAGCGCGACGCGGTAGACGAAATATTCGAGCGCGAACGCCGCGGCCGGCTCGCTCGAGCGTTCGAGCTCGCGAACGTCGTTGCTGATCCCGGAGAGGCCCCGCAGGCCGCACTCGTTGTACAAGAAGCGCTGCACCGCGTCGACGTCCATTCGCTTCTGCGCGAACAGGTACAGGACGACGCCGGGATCGATCTGACCGGGCCGGGTCCCCATCGGCAACCCGTCGAGCGCGGTGAATCCCATCGTGCTCTCGACGCTGCGTCCTTCGAAGAGGGCGCACATCGACGCACCGCTGCCGAGATGTGCGACGATGACGCGCGCGCGAGCATAATCCGGCGCGACGTCTTTCAGACGCTCGGCGATGTATTCGTACGAGAGCCCGTGGAAACCGTAGCGGCGAACTCCTTCGGCGAAGAACTGCTCAGGGAGTGCGAAATGCTTCGCAACCGCGCTGTGCTCGTGGTGGAACGCCGTGTCGAAGCACGCAACCTGCGGCCGGTCGGGATAGCGCTCCAAGATCGTGCGGATCGGCGCGAGATTATTCGGCTGATGCAGCGGCGCGAGCGGGACGAACCGCTCAAGATCGGCGAGGACGTTCGCGTCGACGAAAACGGGACGGGAGTATTTTGGTCCGCCGTGGACGACGCGATGGCCGATTGCTGCCGGCTCGACGTCGTACCGCTCGCGAAGCCACTTGGCCGTCGTGTCGAGCGCTTCGGCGACGTTACCGGCCTCGGTTTGCGCGAGTGCCCGGTCGGCGACGATGGCACCGTTGGCGTCGGTCGCTCGGATCTTCGCCTGCGTCCCGATCCCGTCGATCTGCGCCTTCAGGTCGAGCTCGAGCGCTTCTCCTTCAGCTTTGAAGACCTGAAACTTGACGCTCGAGGAACCGGCGTTGACCGTGAGGATGTGGTCGGGCATTCACGCCGCCGGGACGGGCGATGCCCGGCGCGCGTGCGCGTACAGCTGCGCGACGGCGCACGACGCCATCCGCACTCGCACGGAATCCGCGCGAGACGTCAAGACGATCGGGACGCGCGCGCCGAGGACGATTCCGGCTGCGTCGGCCTTGAGCATGAACGTCAGGTTCTTGGCGAGCATGTTCCCCGCCTCGAGATCGGGGACGACCAGGATCTGCGCGCGGCCGGCAACCGGGGAGGTTATCCCCTTGATCCTCGCTGCTTCCGGATCGATCGCGTTGTCGAAGGCCAGCGGGCCGTCGACGATTCCGCCGGTGATCTGCCCTCGCTCCGCCATCTTGCACAGCGCCGCCGCGTCGATCGTCGAGGGAATCTTCGTCGTGACGGTCTCGACGGCCGACAGGATCGCCACGCGCGGCGTCCCGATCCCGGCGAGGTGAAGATCGATCGCGTTCTGGACGATGTCGCGCTTCGCGTCGAGATCCGGTGCGATGTTGATCGCGGCGTCGGTGACGAAGAGGGTCTCGGGATACGAAGGGACCGCCATCACGAAGACGTGGCTGATCCGGCGCGCGGTCCGCAAGCCGGTCGCCGTTTTCATCACCGCGTGCATCAGCTCGTCGGTGTGAAGGCTGCCTTTCATCAAGACCTCGCCGGTGCCGTCGCGGATGAGCGCGACGCCGCGCTCGGCGGATTCTACACTACCCGCAACGTCGACGATTTTGTACGCCCCTAGTTCGAGTCCGAGCTCGCCGCCGATGCGCCGGATCGTTGCCGCAGGTCCGACGAGGGTCGGTTCGATGATCCCGGCCTCGGCTGCTTCGAGCGGTCCGCGCAGCGAGGTCTCATCGCACGGATAGACGACGACGGTCGGAATCGGCTGCAGGACGCGCGCACGCTCGATCAGCCGTTCGTACTTTTCGCTCGCCGGCGGTGCGACGCGTTGTTCAAGCATGCACGGACTCCGGCAGATCGAAGCATTCGCGAAGGCGTGCCAGCCGGGCACGATCGGTCTCGTCGAGCCCGCCTCGCGCTCGCATGAGGTGTTCGACAATCTCGAATGCACGCGCTCGGGTCGCCGGATCGCTGGGCAGCATCCGCGGCAGGGCGGCAAGCGACGCCTCCTCGTCGAGGAGCAGCATCGAGTACTGATCTCGGACGAGCGACTTGAAGGCTTGCAGCGAGATCGCCGGGAGCTCGCGCTGTTCCACGCGCAGACGGCGCACGGCTTCGAAGCCGCGCTCGTCGACTGCGTTTCGGGCCATCCCGACGTACAGCGCCGCGCGGACTAGGGCTTCGCGCAGGCCGCCGTCACCGATGCGGGCGCGCAGGTCGGCGACGCGCTTTTCGGTCACCTCGGCGTGCAACGGATCTTTCGGTGCCTTGCGCAGCGGTGCGTCGTTCTTCGGATCGATCCCGACGGCAGCCTGAAGCGCCGGCGAACCGTAGATCGAAAAGAACGTCATCTCCGCAAACGCGTTCGACCAGTCGCGCCATGCGTCGAGCGTCTCGACGATTTGCTTCGAGAACGTCTCTTGCCACGCGATGAACGGATTGTCGGACGAAACGGGAGCGCGGTGCAGCCGCGCCTCGGTCGCCGCGCGCTCGATACCCGCCATCACCGGCCCCGAACCGGAGAAGAGCTCGTACGGAAGGCGAAGCGGATGGAGCTTGCGCGACCACTCGGCCGCCGTCGACGTCGTCATTGCGCGCACCCACGGCTGCACGAACGTACGATAGAGATTGAGGTTGATCTCCGAGACGCGCGCCGCGGCGGCGAATGCCCGCTCGTCGGCAGGCGTGTTCCCGCCGAGCGCGCGGATATCGTCGAGCGTCCGCGCTTCGCAGCGCATCACCCACTCGGTCGCGACGAGCTCCGCGTTGGGCGTCGCCGCCGTCTTGCGTTCGAACGTCGCTTCGTAGAGCCCGGGCGGGAGGACGTCGATCAGGTCGATGTTGTCCGAGAATTCCCGATGCTGCTTCTTTGCGACGCCGCCGGAGACAAAGATCCCCAAGTGTCCGACGGTTTCGTGGATCGTGTAAACGATCGTCTGGCCGTGCGCACGGATGTCGTCGACGTCATCGTAGAGATCGAGGATCCAGCCCAGCGCCTGGGGCGGCGGCGTGATGTTGTCGCCTTTCGAGCAGAAGACCACGATCGGCGAGCGGATGTTCCGCAAATCGACGCTCGTGCCGTCGGAAGTCTTGATCGCGCCTGCCGCAAGCTTGTTACCGACGAACAGCTCGTCGACGATGAACTGGATCTCCTCGCCGTTCAGCGTAACGTGCCCGCCCCACCACTTCTCGAACCCGAGGTAGCGCGACGCTTCGGTGTCGATCTTCGAATATAAGTTGTATTGCTTGCTCCACAACGTATTCGACGGGTTGAGGTTCTCGAAGTTTTGGACGAGCCACGCGCCGTCGAAAATGCCGTCGCCGAGATCGCTCGTGAGCGCGGTCAGCCAGCTTCCGCCGAGGAGTCCGCCGGTATAGCGCATCGGATCGCGGCCGTGGACCCCCTGCCAGTATTCGAGCGGCGAACCGGCGACGATGATCGGGCCGAAGAGCTCGGGACGGACCGCCGCGAGCATCATCACCGCCCACCCGGCTTGGCAATTCCCGATCACGCACGGCTTTCCGTCGGCTTGCGGATGCAGCGCGATCACGTTCTCGAGGAAGATCGCTTCGGCGCGCGCGATGTCTTCGATCGTCTGTCCCGGGACCGGGTCGGGCAGAAAGCCGATGAAATAACATGGATGTCCGGCGGCGAGGGCGACGCCGATCTCGCTATCGGCTTTGAATCCGCCGATCCCCGGGCCGTGTCCGGCACGCGGATCGACGACGACGAAGGGCCGCTCGAGCGAATCGACCGCGACGCCCTGCGGCGGGATGATCCGCGCCAGGACGTAGTTCACCGGACGTTCGAGGGTACGACCGTCGATGACGACCTCAACTCCGTACTCGAGGACGTGCGGAGCGATTTGGGAGATGTGCTCGCGGTACTGCTCGCCGCGCTGCCGCATGACGTCCCAATAAAGGATAGAGCGCTGCGCCGCGTCGACGAGATACTCGATCGCTGGAGCAAAGGGTGAAGTGCTCATATGGGCACTCTACACCCTATTCGCCTTAGGTGAAGCTACAATGAAGGCAGTGAGAAGGGCTCTTAATCTTGAGTCTAGACCCCGACGATCTCCCCGACCGTCGTCGGGACCGCGGCGAAGGTGAGTTCGCCGCCTTTCTCGTCGAAGCCGACGCTGACGGTCTGGCCGTCGCGGATCTCGCCGGCGAGGATCTTGCGGGCCAGCGGCGTCTCGAGCTCCTTCTGGATCGTTCGCTTCAAGGGCCGAGCGCCGTACGCCGGGTCGTAGCCGACTTTGACGAGGTGCAGTTTTGCCGCCTCGGAGAGCTCGATCTTGATCCGGCGGTCGTCCAGACGCCGCTGCACGCGCTCGAGCTGAATGTCGACGATCCGCTTGAGCTCGTCCTCGGTGAGCGCGTGGAAGACGACGGTCTCGTCGACTCGGTTGAGGAACTCCGGCCGGAAGTGCTGGCGCAGCTCGTCGAGGACGGTCGCTCGCATTACCGCGTACGCCGCGTCGTCGATTCCACCGTGATAGTCGAGGATCCGGTGGCTTCCAATGTTCGACGTCATGATCACGATCGTGTTGCGGAAGTCGACGCGACGCCCCTGGGAGTCGGTGAGCTTCCCCTCCTCGAGGATCTGCAGGAGGATGTTGAACACGTCGGGATGCGCCTTCTCGATCTCGTCGAAGAGGACGACCGAGTACGGCTTGCGGCGCACGGCCTCGGTGAGCTGGCCGCCTTCGTCGTAGCCGATGTAGCCGGGCGGTGAGCCGACGAGCCGCGACACGGAGTGCTTCTCCATGTACTCCGACATGTCGATCTGGATCATCGCGTCCTCGTCGCCGAACAGGAACTCGGCGAGCGTGCGCGCGAGCTCGGTCTTGCCGACGCCGGACGGCCCGAGGAAGATGAACGAGCCGGTCGGCCGCTTCGGATCCTTGATGCCGGCCCGCGCGCGGCGGATCGACTTCGCGACGGCGACGATCGCCTCTTCCTGGCCGATGACGCGCTTGTGGAGCTCCTCCTCCATGCGCATCAGCTTGGCCGTCTCGGCCTCGGTCAGCTTGAACACCGGGATGCCGGTCCACATCGAGACGATGTCGGCGA
>JAFAMS010000212.1 GCA_019233165.1 Vulcanimicrobiota bacterium
ATACAAGCGCCTTCGGCAGGTTCTCGACCGGCTCGAGATTCCGCTCTACGTCGTCCCGGGAAACCACGACCGCCGCGAGCCGTTCCGCGACGCATTCTTCGATCATCCGTATCTGCCAAACTTCGGCCCGCTGCAGTACGTCGTCGACGACTATCCGGTTCGCCTCGTCGGACTCGACACGACGGTCGACGGGGAGCACGGCGGCGTCCTCGACGAAGACCGCTTGGTGTGGCTCGACGCAACGCTCGCCGAAGAGCCGCAGAAACCGACGCTGATCTTTATGCATCATCCGCCGTTTCGAACGGGGATCCGCTCGATGGACGCGCTCGGGTTCAAAGGAGTCGAGGCTTTCGGCGAGGTCGTCGAACGAAACCCGCAAATCGAACGGATCGTCAGCGGCCACATCCACCGCGCGATGCAAGTCCGCTGGCACGGCACCATCGCCTCGACCGCGCCGAGCACCGCCTACCAGTTCGTCCTCGAGCTGCGCGACCGCAACCCGCTCGGGATCACGCGCGAGCCCCCCGGCTTCGCACTCCACGTCTGGCAAGACGGCCGGATCGTAACCCACGACTGCCGAGTCGACGACTTCGACGACGGCTTCGTAACGCTGCGTTAGCTGCTCTAGCGGTGAAACAGAATCGTTAGAATCGTTGTGATCCACGTAGCCACGACGATTCCGGTCAGCCAGTTGAACCGCTGATCCATTTGCGCCGCCAGCTGTCCGAAACGCGAGTCGATCTGAGCAAAGCGGATCTCGCTGCGCTGCTCGAGCGAATCGAGCCGCCGGTCGATCCCGTTGAGCCGGTCGGCGACCTGGGAGAAAACGGCGTCGAAAGGTTGCGCGCTCACGATCGATGGTGCTCCGGACTCATCATAGCACGTTCACGCGCGTTCCTCGAAAAACAAGGGGTTTCGAGCGGACGGGGCGTGCTCAGCGCTGAGATCCACACGAATCGCATTGAGAGTTCCCCGTTCATATCTTCGTTCAAGTTCCAGACCTTAGGGGCTTACGTCAGAAGCTCCGCTAGTCTGCCGGCCTCTCGGGCCATGACGATCTCCATCGCGATGCGCTCGCCGACCGAGACGTCGCGACCCCAGCGGTAGGATGAGTACGGCGTGTAGCGCGTTCCGGGCGAGCCCGGGATGCGCAGCGAGACGTCGTAGACGACGAACGACTTCGGGGGGCCGGCGACGATCACGCACTGGAGCGCGAACGGGCCGACGATCCCCGGCGGATCGATCGCGCGTGCGGCTTCGACGAAACGCTCCCCGAGTTCGAACGCTTTCTCGAGCATTGACTCGGTGAGCGTCGCGGCGATGTGGCCGGCTTCTTCCATCCGGACTGGTTCGTCCGCGAGCGCTTTCGCTTGCGCGAAGGGGAGCCCGCGCAAGCCATCAAGATTCGTCTGCCGCCGCGTGTCGGTTCCCATCAGCTCGAGCTCGCCCAAAATCGGCGAGTAGAAGAAATTCAGGTTGACGGTCGGCCCGAGCGCGTACTCCTCGATCACGGCGCTCGCAAGCGACTCCTCGTTCAAGATACCGGCCGCGACCAAACGGTCGACCTCGCCTTCGTATTCCGCCGGAGTCCGCGCCAAGAAGAACGCGCGCTCGAAGCTGATCTTCGCATGCGCCGCCTTGACGAGCACGAGCCGGTCGATCGCGCTCGGCGAAGCGATCCGGCGCGGATACGGGATCCCCGCTTTCTCCATGATCGCGTACTGGTTGTTTGGCTCGTCGCGTTCTTCGGCGCGCAGCAACCGGCGGTTCCCGAAGAACGGTACCCGCATCCCACGCTCGATCTCGTCGTACGAGTACCGCTGGTGCAAATAGACCTCGAACGAGCGGTTGGGGACGAAGAGCGCGCTGCGCGCGAGCATCGCCTCTTGCACGCTCGCGGACAGGATCTCCGGGAAGTTCTCGACCGCGAGCGTCTCGTCGACGCAGCCTCGCGGGTGGGCACCTCCTACCGCCTTGTAGTGCCGCGCGTAGGTCTGATCGCGTCCGCGCGCGACGATCACGAGGTTGCGCAAGCCTTGCGCCCGCGCGCCGGCGGCGACTTCGAGCGCGGAGTGGCTTCCGATCGCCGTCAGCGTGAGCTCTGCGGGATCGTACGCCTTCAGGGTCTGCTCGACGTCGATCACGTCGAAAGCAGCTCGCGCGCCTGACTCGAGTCGGTGTATTCCACCAAGAGGATGTGACGGAGCCGGTCGGCCGCGCCGCTCGCCGGCTCGGCGTCGATCCGCACCAGAGTCTTGTACGTCCGCAGCAGCGTGTCGGGGATCGCGGTGTCGTGCGGGTATTCTTTGTGCCAGGCGTCGACGGCGTCCGCGAGCAGAGCCCCGGCATTTGCCATTCGCGTCCCCCAGCCGGTATCGAGATATTTGTTGATCCGCGCGATCTCGTTGCGGATCCCCAGCACCGACATCCCCATTCTGCCGAAATACTCGTCGGCCGGAGCGCGGATCGTCATCAGCCGGTCGTGCGGGATCGTTTCGACCCGCGCGATCTCGCGCGGGTCACGGATCTGAGCGCGGAGACGCACGATCGTCCGACCGTTCTCGCCGTCCGCAGCCGTGTAGCCGAGACCCCCGTCGGAAGCACCGCGCGCCGCGTTGAAGAGCTCGGCTGCCGTCGGATCGCTCAAGTTCGCGAGCGGAAACCCGGGCTTCGCCGCGCGAGCCAGCCCTAAGCTCCGATACGTCGGGTCCTTCGTGAGCAGCCAGGCCTTCCACGTCGTCACGACTTGCGTCAACAGCGCGTTGGGATCGGACGGAAACTCGGTCAGGTTCGCGCTCGCGTCGGCGTCGGCGGCGCGCGCCAGCGATGACGCGCTTTGCTCGATCCGATCCAGGCGCGCCAGCAGGTCGCGCGCTTGCGGCGCCCGCTGTGGGTCGCCGGAGGCAATGACCTTCGCCGCCGCCTCGCGGACGTACCATTCTGCGGCATCGCGGTTCGAAAGCGGATCGTAGCGCAGCTTCGTCGCGACGGCGACCGTGACGCCGGCGACTTCGATTGCGTTCGGATCGTCCGGACGACGCAACGAGTACGCACGGCCGGCATCCAGGATCGACGAAAAATAGTCGAGCCAGTCCCCGAACCGCCACCCGTCCCGCGCGCCGGTCTCGAACTGCGCCTTCATCTGATCGTAGACCGTTTGCGGGTCGGAAACCAGCGTCGCCCGCGCGGCCGGCGCAGCGGCCGCGACCGCGAGCAACGTGAGGCTCAGCGTGAGTGCAAGCTTACGTATACTTCGTCTCATCCAAGACGACGTTGAGGGAATTGCTCAGCAGCGCGTTCTTGATCTCGCGCGCGATGCGGCGGCCGGTCGACATGGGTTCGCTGTAGTTCAAATACGAGTACGGCGAACCGTCGATAAACAGGTTGGTCCCGGCGACGATCCGCGCAGAGACCTCCATGATGTAGAACTGCGCGTCGGGTGTGATGATCGTCTCGATGCAGAACGCGCCGAAGAG
>JAFAMS010000479.1 GCA_019233165.1 Vulcanimicrobiota bacterium
CGTTCCACGCACGCTGAGCGAAGCAGTGGGCATGATGAACGTATAGTTCGACTTCGCGCCGGAAGACTGGCGAACCACGAAGCGCATTGCGCCCTGAACGAGCGTCACCTGCGAACCGGCGGTCCCGTTAACGACCGTGAACGCGCCGACCTGAACTTGGGTGTTCGGCCCGAGACCGATCTCCGAGGAATCGGGAAACTTCAGCAGCCCATTTGAGGCTGCTTGGGTGATCGCGTACTGGTCGTTGGGGACGACGACTTGCCCGGTGATCGGGGTCAGCGCTCCGTCCTTGGTCGGGGCAACCCCGACCGTGCCGCGCACGCGGCTGAGCAGCTTGTCGTCGGCCGCTCCTGCGGGAGCGCTTACGAGCAGGAAAGAGATTGCGGTTGTTACCGCAATCGCGCGCCTCAAAATTCCCACAAACCGCCTCCGGATCACCCTGCTGGAGCCTACGGCCTCTCGGTAAGGGGCGGTCAACGGTCCGACGCCTCGCCTTGCTTGCCGAGGGGGCAGACTAGTGCGACATGCGCCCCTGCCTGACCTTCACCTCGAACCGCGCGAGGAGGCTAGGCGAGCCGCGGGTCCGGGGAGGTCTCGCTGAAGGTGAAGTTCGCGTATGCGGCGCTGCAGCCGAACGACGCGCGCGCCAAGTGTCCCAGCGCGAAGCTGGTGTAGCCGAAACGGAGCGAGTCGACGAGCCAGTAGCCGCCGGCGTCCGCGTACCCGACGTCGAGCACAAAGTCGTCGCGGCCGTCGTAGACGACGCGCGTCGGCAGAAACGTCGTTCGGTCGAAATAGAGATCGCGAAAGCTCGCGTCGTGCGGCTTGCCGTCGATACGCTTGAGCGCGATGTGGCCGTTCGTCCCTTCGTCCGGAAGAAGCGCGAGCCGGTAACCTTTGACCGCATTGACGACCGCGTCGGCGTGCGCGTCGATCTCGGTCCGGTATTTGAGCGGCGTCACGTTGAAGAAGTACGCGTCGACGTCGTCTTCATCGAAACTCATCTCAAACGTCCAATGCGAGAGCGCGTCGAAGTTCGGCGGTGCGGGGAACGGTTCGCGAACGCGGTCTTCGACGACCGCCTTCTCGTCGGCAGTGCGAACGGTGACGTTTCGCTCGAACGGGCTATCTTTGCGGAACGCGTGCAGCGTTCCCGAGACGCGATAGCCGATGTATTTCGGGCAGATCGTCAGACGCTGCGCCGCGGCGTTCGCGACCTGCATGAAAAGCTCGTCGGTTTCGTTTGCGGCGCTCGCGAGTGCGGGTGCCGCAGCCCACGAGGCCGCCGACGCCACGAACGCGCCGCGTTTCATCGCGCCGGCTTCGCGGCCTTCTTGATCGACTTCGCCGGAGCGCCCGCCACGCGATCGCCGGGCTCGACGTCGCGGATGACGACCGAGCCGGCGCCGGTGAGCGCCCCGTCGCCGACCTCGACCGGAGCGACGAGCATCGTGTCAGAGCCGATCTTGACGTTCTTGCCGATCTTCGTCTTGTGCTTGCGCTCGCCGTCGTAGTTGCAGGTGATCGTCCCGGCGCCGACGTTCGAGTCCTCGCCGATCTCCGCATCGCCCAGATAAGAGAGGTGCCGCGCTTTAACGCGCGCGTGAAGACGGGAGTCTTTGACCTCGACGAAATTGCCGATCGAGACGTCGGGTTCCAGGACGGCGCCGTCGCGCAAGTGCGCGAACGGACCCACCGTTGCGTGGGGGCCGACCGTGCTGTCCAGAACCACGCTTTCGGTAATCTGCGCGCCCTCGCCGATCGTCGCGCCGTAGATGCGGCAATTCGGTCCGATCCGCGTCCCGCGACCGATCGTCGTCGCGCCGCCGATCGCCGTATTCGGGTAGATCGTGACGTCGGGTGCGATCGTCAGCTCGGGCTCGAGCCAAGTCGACGCCGGGTCGACGATCGTGACCCCCGCTTGCATGTGCTCGATGCACAGCCGCTCGTTGATCGCGGCGCGGGCACGTGAAAGCTCGACCCGATCGTTCACTCCCAGCACGGTCCGCGCGTCGTCGCTGACGACGGGGACGACGCGGTCGCCGCGCCCCGCAAGCATTGCAATCGTATCGGTCAGGTAGAACTCGCCCTGCGCGTTGTCGGCGCGAAGGTGGTCGATGACTCCGCGCAGCGCCGTTTCGTCGAACGCATAGATCCCGGCGTTCATCTCGTTGATTGCGAGCTCTTCGGGCGTGCAGTCTTTGGCTTCGACGATCCGCGCGACTTGCTCGCCGTCGCGGACGATCCGGCCGAAGTTCGAGGGCAACGGCATCCGCGCGGTCACGAGCGCGACCGCGGTGAGCGTATCGCAGGCGGCGATCACGGACCGGAAGAGCGCCGCATCGACGACCGGCATGTCGCCGTAGGCGATCAGAATCGTCCCCTCGCGCCGCTTGAGCTGCCGCAGCGCGAGCTGCGCCGCATGTCCCGTCCCCAGCTGCTCGACTTGGATGGCCGTGTCGAACTCCAGTCCGGGGAGCGTTTCCGCGACCGCGGTGACGGCGGCGTCGTTTTCCGCGCTCGTCACCACGATCACGTCGCGGACGCCCGCGCCGCGCAGCGCGTTCAGCACCCACCAAATCATCGGGCGCCCGCAGAGCTCGTGCAGCACCTTCGGCGTCGCGCTCTTCATCCTCACGCCTTTGCCGGCGGCGAGGACGATCGACGAGCTCGAGGTCGCAGCCGAACCGTTCCCGCTCATGCCGCTCGCCAGGCTTTCTGCTCGGCCGCGGAGACGCCGCCGAGCTCAGCCAGCGCGGTACGTAAACGCTCGCGGCAAAGATCGCGCCCGAGCAGCACCATCGAATCGAAGAGCGGAAGCGAGGCGGCGCTCCCGGAGATCGCGACGTAGTACAGCCGCGAAAGATCGCGGAATTTCACGCCGAGCTCGTCCGCGACGGCCCTGAGCTCGCCCTCGATCGTCGCTTTGTCGAAAAGCGGCCCGTCGTCGAGCCGCCACATCGCGAGCGCGAGCGCCTTGCGCGCCGTTTCGGCATCGATCTTCGCGCTGAGGAGCGTCTCGCGCGAGACGGCGACGCGGCCTGCGAAGAGAAACGCGCAGAGCGGTGCAAGATCGGAGAGCCGTTCGATCCGCTGCTGGGCGAGTGCGACGATCTCGTGCAGCGCCGCGCGGTCGTACGTCCACTCGCCGAACGCCTCCTCGAGCTCGGCCGGCGATTTCTTTCGGATGTAATGCCCGTTCAGCCAGTCGAGCTTCGCGACGTCGAAGACCGGGCCGCCGAGAGAGATCGTCCCGAAATCGAGCCGGCGCGAGAGATCGTCGAGTCCGAAGAGCTCCTCGTGCTCGCTTTCGACCGGCGCGAGCAGCAGCCCCAAGAAGTTCAAGAGCGCCTCCGGTAGATAGCCCATCCGCTCGTAGAAGAGAATCGAAGTCGGATTCTTGCGTTTACTGAGCTTCGAGCGGTCGGGATTGCGCAGCAGCGGAAGGTGCATCAACACCGGCGGCTTCCATCCGAAGTATTGGTACAACAGCAAGTGCTTGGGAGCCGACGAGATCCACTCTTCGCCGCGGATCACGTGCGTGATCTCCATGAGGTGATCGTCGACGACGTTCGCGAGATGGTACGTCGGCAAGCCGTCGGACTTCATCAGCACTTGCATGTCGACCGCGTTCCATTCGAAGACGGTCGGACCGCGGCGCATGTCGTCGACGGTAATCGAGCCCCGATCGGGGACCTTCAGGCGGATGACGAACGGTTCGCCCGCATTTGCGCGGCGTTCGCTCTCGTCCGCCGAAAGCTTCAAGCAATGCCCGTCGTACCGGCTCGGCTGCTTGAGGAGACGCTGCGTCTCGCGCATCTCTTCGAGCCGGGCCGCGCTACAGAAACACCGGAACGCATCGCCCTTCTCGAGCAGCTCGCGCGCGTACTTCTCGTAGAGCGCGCTCCGCTGGCTTTGGCGGTACGGCGCGTGCGGTCCGCCGACGTCCGGTCCTTCGTCCCACGAAATCCCGAGCCAGCGCAGCGAGCGCAGAATCGCCGCCTCCGATTCGGGGGTGCTGCGCGCTTGATCGGTGTCCTCGATCCGCAGCACGAACTTACCACCTTGGCGTTTGGCGAACGCGTAATTTGCCAGCGCAACGTAAGCGGTCCCGACGTGCGGGTCGCCCGTCGGCGAAGGAGCGATGCGGGTCCGGATCATCTCGTCAGCCGACCAGTTCTCGGCGCTTTCCGCACTCCCGCTCGATGAAGGCGATGATCTCGGAGAGCGGCGCGCCCGGGGTGAAAATCTCCCGGACGCCGAGCCGCTTGAGCTCGGCCGCGTCGTCGGGCGGGATCGTCCCGCCGCCGAAAAAAACGATGTCCTCGACGCCCTTCGCTTTGAGCTGCTCGACGACGAGCGGGAAGAGCGTCATGTGCGCGCCCGAGAGAATCGAGAGCCCGATCCCGTCGGCGTCTTCTTGGATCGCGGTGTTCACGATCTGGTCGGGCGTTTGGAAGAGACCGGTGTAGATCACTTCCATCCCGGCGTCGCGCAGCGCGCGCGCGATCACCTTCGCGCCGCGATCGTGCCCGTCGAGCCCGGCTTTGGCGATGATGACGCGCAACGGACGTGCGGGCATGTTAGTACTGCGGCGTTTCCGTATAGCGGCCGTAGACGCCGACCATCGCTTCGACGATCTCGCCTTCGGTCGCCAGGGCGTTGACCGCGTCGATCAGCGGCGGCATCACGTTGAGCGATTCGTCGGCGCATGCGCGCTTGAGCGCTGCGAGCGTCGCCTCGACCTTCGCCCCGTCGCGACCAGCCCGCACTTCCTTGACGCGCTTCGCTTGCTCGATCTCGACGGTGCGGTCGATCTTGAGCAGCTCGATGTCGTTCTCTGAGCCCTCGCGTTCGAACGCGTTGACGCCGACGATGATCCGCTCTTTCGTCTCCAGCGAGCGCTGGTAACGGTACGACGCCTCGGCGATCTCTTTTTGGAAGAAGCCGGCTTCGATCGCCTCGATGACGCCGCCGTATTCGTCTTCGATGCGGCGGAAGTACTCTTCGGCTTGCCGCTCGATCTCGTCGGTGAGCGCCTCGACGAAATACGATCCTCCGAGCGGATCGGCGACGTTGGTGACGTTCGTTTCGTAGCCGAGCACTTGCTGGGTCCGCAGCGCGACTTCGACCGAGCGTTCGTTGGGGAGCGCGAGGACTTCGTCCATCGAGTTGGTGTGCAGCGATTGCGTCCCGCCGAGCGCCGCGGCCATCGCTTCGTAGGCGACGCGGACGATGTTGTTGAGCGGTTGCTGCGCGGTCGCGCTGCAGCCGGCGGTTTGCGTGTGAAAGCGCAGCTGCCACGAGCGCGGGTCTTTGGCGCCGTACTTCTCGCGCATGTGCCGCGCGTAGATCCGGCGAGCCGCCCGGAACTTGCAGATCTCCTCGAAGAAATCGATGTGCGAGTTGAAAAAGAACGAGAGGCGCGGCGCGAACGAATCGACGTCCATCCCCGCCTTCATCGCCGCCTCCACGTACGCGAAACCATCGGCGAGCGTGAACGCCAGCTCTTGCACCGCGGTCGACCCGGCTTCCCGGATGTGGTAGCCGCTGATCGAGATCGTGTTCCAGCGCGGCATCTGCTCGGTGCAGAACTTCATCATGTCGACGATGATCCGCACATGCGGCCGCGGCGGAAAGATCCATTCCTTCTGCGCGATGTACTCTTTGAGGATGTCGGCCTGCAGCGTCCCGCCGAGCGCTTTGCGTGGAATCCCCTTTTTCTCGGCGGCGGCGATGTACTGCGCGAGCGCGATGCAGGCCGGGCCGTTGATCGTCATCGAGGTCGTGATCGCGCCCATGTCGATCCCCTCGAAG
>JAFAMS010000530.1 GCA_019233165.1 Vulcanimicrobiota bacterium
CGAGGGGCGCGACGTGCTGACGGCGCTGGTGCAGGCGGCGGCCGAAGGCGTCGAACGCCCCGCTCCGGGGATCGAGTCGTTGAACGTTCGCGTCGACGACGTGCTCGCATCGCAGGAGTTCGAAGACGAGATCGCGCGGCTACTGCGCGAAGCCGGACTCGAAGGACACATCGCCGCGGCGCAGATCGCCGCCCGCCGCCCGATCCCCGGAACGCCGGAAGGGGAAAGCGCGCCCGCACCGAGCGCAGACGGCCGCCGGACTGCCCGCAACGTCCGCGTCGACATCGCGCGGCTCGACGTCCTCCTCGATTTGGTCGGCGAGCTCGTGATCACGCGCACGCGTATCGCCGAGCTTTGCGCCGCACTCGCGCGGGGGCCGGTTCCTTCCGAGTTAGGGCCGGTCGTGAAAGCGCTCGGCGAAGCGGCGGCGCTCTTGACGCGCACGACGACCGAGATGCAAGAGGGGATCCGCAAGATTCGCATGGTCCCCATCGGCACCGTCTTCGAGCGTTTCCCGCGGCTCGTACGCGATTTGGCGCGGTCCCACGGGAAGGAGATCGAGCTCGTCGTCAGCGGTGCCGAGACCGATCTCGACAAGACGATCGTCGAGGCGATCGGCGATCCCTTGATGCACTTGCTTCGAAACTGCGCCGATCACGGAATCGAGGATCCGCAGGCGCGCGCCGATGCCGGGAAGCCGCGCGCCGGAACGATCGCGCTCCGCGCCTTTCACGAGGGGAATCAAATCGTCGTCATCGTCGGCGACGACGGCGCGGGGATCGATCTCGACAAGGTCCGCACCCGCGCGGTCGAGCAAGGGCTGATCGCGCCCGGCGAAGAGCCCGACGAGCACGAGCTGCTCGAGCTGATCTTCACGCCGGGATTTTCGACCGCGGAGCGTGTGAGCGACGTCTCCGGCCGGGGTGTCGGGATGGACGTCGTCCGCCGAACGATCCTGCGCCTCTCGGGTTCGTTTGACGTCGGCTCGCTCCGGGGGCGGGGGTCGACGTTCACGATCCGTCTTCCGCTGACGCTCGCGATCATTCGCGCGCTGCTGGTGCGGCTAGCCGGCGACCTCTACGCCTTCCCGCTCGACAGCGTCGTCGAAACGCTGCGCGTCGACCCCGCGGAGGTCGTTCGCGGTCCCGCCGGCGACGCGCTCGACGTGCGGGGCGAGGCGCTGCCGCTCGTCGATCTCGCGGAATTCTTCGAACTGCCGAACGCGCCGGTTCGGGAGCGGCGAAAAGTGCTCGTCGTCGTTGCGCGCGCCGGCGATCGGCAAGCCGGATTCGTGGTCGACGACTTCATCGGCGATCAAGAGATCGTGATCAAAGCGATCTCCGAAGCGGTCGGGCCGATCCCCGGAATCTCCGGCGGCACGATTTTGGGCGACGGTTCGATCGCCTTGATCATCGACGTCAACTCGCTCATCCAAAGCGCGCTCCCGGGGGCGCTCGGCGGCTTCGGATTCGGCGTCCCGGCGTGACGCGGGCGCTAATCGTGTTCGTCCTGGACGAGCGCGAGTTCGGGATCGAAATCGCACACGTTCGCGGGATCGAACGGCCCGTGCGAATAACGCGCGTTCCCCGCAGCCGCGGTAAACTCGAGGGGATCATCAACCTGCGCGGACAACTTTTACCGATCGTCGACCTTCGAACGCGGTTGGGACTGGGTCGCGTCGCGGCGACGAAGGCGTCGTGCATCGTCGTCGTCGAGCGCGCCGGGTCGCGCGTCGGGATCGTCGTCGATGCGGTGAGCGAAGTGATGCGGGTCGCGCCCGAACGGATCCAGCGCGCCGGCGGAACGATCGAGGCCGGCGGGCGAACGATCGAGCTGCTCGACGTCGCCGAGGTGTTTGCCCCGGCGCTCGCCAAGGACCGAACGTAATGCAAACTCCGACCGAACACGCGCAAGGAAACGGAGTCCCGGCGGACTCGCCTCGGCCTACGGACGCGACGGGACGCCGGATTCTCTTCTGGCTTGGCGTCGCCGGCGTTTCCGCGGTCGTCTCGTTCTTCGTCATTCGAGCGACGATGCAACGCGCTCCGGCGGATCCGACGACCCAGCGCATCGAGGCGTTAATCGACGAAGCCAACCGTCTTCTGCGGGCTCTCGAAGAGCAGAAGTAGGTGCCTGCCGTAGCGGCTTCGCCGCTCTCGGTAGGAAGCGAACACCGCGTCCGCTTCACCGATTTGCTGGCGAACGGTCAAGGCGTGGCGCGCGTTGGCGCGATGGTCGTCTTCGTATGGGGTGGACTCCCCGACGAGACGGCGCGCGTTCGCGTAACCGAGCTGAAGAAGACCTACGCGGTCGGCGAGCTGCTCGAAATCGTCGAATCCTCGCCGGAGCGCGCGACGCCGTTCTGCCCGGTGTTCGGGACGTGCGGCGGCTGCCAGGCGCAACATTTGAGTTACGAGGGACAGCTGCGCTGGAAAACGCGCCTGGTCCGCGACGCGCTCGAACGGATCGGCGGTTTTGCGGGAGTCGCCGTCGAGCCGACGATCGGGATGGATCTGCCGCGCGCCTACCGCAACAAGATGGCGCTGGTCGTGCGAGCATCCGACGAAGGCGCAGACTTCGGGTTTTATCAAATGCGCAGCCACGAGTTCGTGCCGATCGCGGGCTGCCCCGTCGTGCTCCCGCAGCTCGACGATGAGATCGCGGCGTTGCGCTCCGCAGGGCGCGATCCCTCGAGCGGTCCGGAACTTCGCAACGTCAAGCACGCGATCGCGCGAGCCGGCGCGGCCTCCGGCGAGAGCGTGCTATCGCTTACCACCGAAGCGGCCGCACCACAGCTGGCGTCCGTAGCGTCGAACGTTGCCGCGAGGGTACGGGGGATCGTCGGGATCAGAAACTCGTTCGCGCCGGCGAGCACGAACGCGGTGATGGGACGCAAGCACAAGCTTCTTTGGGGGCGCAGCGCGATGGAGGAGCGCATCCAAGTGCCGGATGCGCCCGAGGCGCGATACCGCGTCTCGGCGGCCTCCTTCTTTCAGATCAATACCGCGATGGTCGCGCGAATCTTCGAGTTGTTGGCGGAACGCAAGATCGGTGCTGCTCCCGTCGTCGATCTCTATTGCGGTGCCGGCACGTTTTCGATCTTCTTCGCGCTTCGCGGCTGCGAGGTCGTGGGCGTCGAGGAGAATCCGGCCGCCGTACGCGAGGCGAGCGCGAACGCCGAGCTCAACGGGGTAACGGCGCGTACGCGGTTCCTGGGCGGCCGCGTCGAGGCGGTCCTCGCACGTCCGGAGGGCCGCGCCGTCCTGGGTTCGGCCGAGCTCGTCTTCCTCGATCCTCCGCGTAAAGGCAGCGATCCCCACACGCTCGACGCGCTCGGCGCTGCCGGCGTCCCGCGAATTTGGTATCTGTCGTGCAATCCGGCGACCCTGGCTCGCGACCTCGCGCACCTGCGCGAGGCGGGATACACGCTCGAAACCGTGCAGCCGGTCGACCTCTTCCCGCAAACCGGGCACGTCGAGACGCTCGCGTTCTTGCGCCGTGGTTCGTCCGAAGGCGGCCCGCCGTAGGGCTCGAATCCACGACGGGTTATGCCCGGCCCCGATCTTGACGTTCGCTACGTCGCAAAGCTCGCTCGCCTTGCCCTGACCGACGAAGAGGCCCGCGTTTACGGCGCGCAGCTCGCCGACATCCTCGCACACGTCGGCGCGCTCAACGAGCTCGACACTTCGGATGTTGCCGCGACCGCGCAGGTGATCGAGTCGAGAAATGTCTGGCGAGAGGACGAGCTTCGACCGTGCTTGCCGCACGATGAAGTTCTCGCCGAGGCACCCCAAGCGCAGGGTCCGTATTTTCGCGTTCCCCGCATCATCGGGGAGGCTTGATGCAAGGGACGACTGCCGCCGAGACCGCGCGCGCCGTCAACGCCCGCGAGCGTTCGGCGCTCGAGGTCGTCGAGGAGGCGCTCGAGCATGCCGGCCGCATCGACGGAGAGGTCGGCGCATTTCTCACGATGACCGCCGAGCTCGCGCGCGAGCATGCGCGACGCGTCGATGGGAGAATCGCGCGCGGAGAAAAGCTTCCGCTCGCGGGCGTGCCGCTTGCCGTCAAAGACAACATGTGTCTGCGCGGAACGCGGACAACCTGTGCCTCGAAGATCCTCGCCGACTGGATCGCACCGTATACGGCGACGGCAGTCCAGCGGATCCTCGATGCAGGCGCCGTCCCGATTGGGAAAACGAATCTCGATGAGTTCGCGATGGGAAGCTCGTGCGAGAACTCGGCGCTCGGCGTCACCCGCAATCCGTACGATCTCGAGCGCGTTCCCGGTGGAAGCTCCGGCGGGAGTGCCGCCGCGGTCGCCGCCCTCGAGACGCCGATCGCCCTCGGAAGCGACACGGGCGGCTCGATTCGCGAGCCGGCGGCGTTTTGCAACATCGTCGGATTCAAACCGACGTACGGCCGCGTCTCGCGCTACGGCCTCATCGCGTTCGCATCGAGTCTCGATCAGATCGGACCCCTAACGCGAACCGTCGAGGACGCGGCGCTCGCCTACGATGCGATCGCCGGTTTGGATCCGATGGATTCGACGAGCGTCGACGTTCCGCCGCAAACCACGATCGACGGATTGCGGGAGGATTTGCGCGGGCTGCGGATCGGGATCGTCAAGGAGTACGCGGCGAAGTCGCTCGGCGCGTCCGTCGATGCCGCGTATAAAGCCGCGTACGCCGAGCTCGAGCGTCTCGGCGCCGAGCTCGTCGAAGTCGCGCTTCCGACCGCCGACTACGGCCTCGCGACCTATTATTTGATCGCGCCTGCCGAATGCTCGTCCAATCTCGCCCGCTTCGACGGCGTCCGGTACGGATTGCGCGTCGAAGGCGCCGACATGATCGAAACGTACGAGAAGACGCGCGCCGCCGGGTTCGGGCCGGAGGTCAAGCGCCGGATCTTGATCGGGACGCACGCACTTTCGAGCGGCTACTACGATGCGTACTACGTGAAGGCGCAAAAGGCCCGAACGAAGATCGCCGCCGATTTCGAGAACGCCTTTGGAATTTGCGATCTGATCGCGTCGCCGGCCGCCGCATCGCCGGCGTTCAAGCACGGCGCGAAGAGCGATCCGTACAGCATGTACTTGATGGACTACTACACGATCCCCGTCTCGCTCGCGGGGCTTCCGTCGTTGTCGGTCCCCTGCGGGTGGGTGCGTCCCGACGACGCCGAGCACGAAATGCCGGTCGGCCTCCAGCTCACCGCGCCGCTTTTCGCGGAGCGCTTCCTCCTCGGCGCCGCCCACGCATACGAGCAGTCGACGCAACACGCCAAGAAACACGCTCCGCGCCTCGCGCTCGGGGTTTCCTGAGATGGCGCTCCAATACCAGGCCGTGATCGGCGTCGAGTGTCATGTCGAGCTCAAGACTACGTCTAAGATGTTCTGCGGGTGCAAGAACGAGTTCGGCGGCGAGCCGA
>JAFAMS010000407.1 GCA_019233165.1 Vulcanimicrobiota bacterium
CTCGCCGCGCTCGCCGGCGTGCTCGCCGCGCCCAACCAGAACGTCGAGCCGACGATGGGTGACAAGGTCATCATCAACACCTTCGCGATCGTCGTCATCGGCGGGATGGGCTCGATTGCCGGATCGATCCTCACCGGCTTCGTCCTGGGGATCATCCAGGTTCTGACCGCGTTGTTCTTCCCGCAGTTCAGCGAGACCAGCATCTTCATGCTGATGGTCATCGTGCTGCTGATCCGGCCGTGGGGACTGTTCGGCAAACCGGAGATGGCCGCATGACCTCGCTCCTCGGCGGACGGCGAGGGATGCTCGTCGCGACGATCATGCTGCTGCTGGGCATTCTCTTACCGTGGGTCGTCTATCCGGTTTTTGCCTTCGACCTGATCGCGTTCGGGCTTTTCGCGGTTTCGCTCGACTTGTTGTTCGGTTTCGCGGGATTGCTCTCGTTCGGGCACGCGCTCTTTTGGGGCGGCGCCGGGTATGCTTCGACGCTGGTGATCAAGCTCTACCACTTGCCGTTTCTCGCGGCGGTTGGAGCCGGCGTACTGTACGCGCTCGTGCTCGCCGCGGTCGTCGGGTTCGTGGCGATCCGGCGGCAAGGGATCTACTTCGCGATGATCACGCTCGCGATCGCGCAGATCCAATACTTCTTCGCCTTCGAGCTCGTCTGGCTTACCGGCGGCGAAAACGGCGTGCAAACGACGAGCCGCGGCTGGTTTTTCGGCTACCCGATCGAGAACGACGTTGCGTTTTACTATCTCACGCTCGCGATCGTCGTCCTGGGCGTCTGGTTCGCGGTGCGCGTCGTCCGTTCGCCGTTCGGCTCGGTGCTGACCGCGATGCGCGAGAACGAGCGCCGCGCGATCAGCCTCGGCTACGCAACCGCGAGGTTCAAGCTGGTCACGTTCGTGATGTCGGGGACGCTCGCGGGGCTCGCCGGCGCACTGTTCGCAATCGGCAACCGGCTCTCGGGACTCGATGGCGTCGCGTGGCAAACCTCGGGGAAGGTCGTGATGATGACCGTCCTCGGCGGAATCGGCACGATCTTCGGACCGATCGTCGGCGCGGGAATCTTCGAATCGCTCGAATACTTCGTTTCGAAAACCGCGATCGGCGACAAGACGAACATCGTCCTCGGGACCGTCTTCGCCGTCGTCATCTTGCTCGCGCGGCGCGGCGTTGTCGGCGAGATCCTAGCCGCGACCATCCGGCGCGAACCGCTCCGCGAGCAAGCCGAGCCCGTGATTGCGGCTGAAGAACCGGTGTCATCCCGAGCGTAGGCGCGCAGCGCCGGCTAAACCCCGAGGTGCTCTAAAAGCTCCGTCTCGCGGCTCGTCATCTCGGCGTTCGTCAGCGCTTCGATGATTCGCCCGTGCGCCATCAGGTAATGCCGGTCGGCGACGCCGGTTGCGAACCGTACGTTCTGCTCCACCAGCAGGATCGTCACGCCGTGTGCCTTGATCTCGCGGATCACATTCCCGATCTGCTCGACGATCACCGGTGCGAGCCCTTCGGTCGGTTCGTCCATGAGGATCAGTTTCGCGCCGGTCCGCAGGACGCGCGCGATCGCCAGCATCTGCTGTTCCCCACCCGAAAGCGTCGTCCCGACCGCGCGCTGCCGCTCTTTGAGGATGGGAAACGTCTGGTAGATCCGTTCGAGTGGCCAGCCGTCGCCGTTTCGCACGAGCGGCGGAAGCGTGAGGTTCTCGGCGACCGAGAGCGTCGACATGATCCCGCGCTCTTCGGGGACGAAGCCGATCCCGGCCGCGGCGATCGCGTTCGACGGCAGCGATTCGATCGGGCGGCCGTCGAAAGCGATGCTTCCCTTGCGGCAACGGACGATCCCCATGATCGTCTTGAGCGTCGTCGTCTTCCCGACGCCGTTGCGGCCGACGAGCGTCACGACTTCTCCCGGGTTCACGTTCAGTTCGACGCCGCGCAGCACGTGGCTTTCGTCGTAGTAAGCGTGGACGTCGTGTAGCTTGAGCATCAAGCGGCCTGTTCCCGGAGATTTCCGGAGAGCATTCGTGCGAAGATCGGTTGGGCAAGCGAGGCGATGACGATCGAGCCGAGCGTAACGCCGACGAGCGCCGAAAGCTCGACGTCGCTGAGGCGGCCGGCTCGATTCCCGGCTTGGGCGAGGACGATGTTGAATTCGCCGAGGGGGACCATTGCGAGCGCCACCATGTGCGCCGGCGCGGCCTCGATGCCGCATCGCAGCGCGAACAAATACCACGTCGCGCCGCGCAGACCGGCGATGACGAGGCTGAGCGCGACGACCGTCATCCAGTTTCCGATCACGAGCGCCGGATCGATAACGCTCCCGATCGAAACGAAGAAACACAAAACGAAGAGATCCTTGAAGGGCTCGATGCTCTTCTGCACCTCGTGACTCTGCTGCAAGGTCGCGATGACCGCGCCGGCGACGAAGGCGCCGAATGCGAGCGAGAGGCCGAAGAGGTGGCCGATATACGCGGCGCAGACGGCGATCCCGGTGAAGACGATCACGCGCTGGTTGGCGGGCGCCTTGGCGAGCGTTCGAATTACGAGCGGCTTGATCACGGCGTGGCCGATGATCAGCGAGAGGGCGACGAACGCCGCGGTCAAGAGCAACGGCTTCAAGAGACCGAAGAACGAGAGCTCGGCGGACGGCTGGTCGATAACGACTAGGAGCAACACCGCAACGAGGTCTTCCAAGATCAAGATCGGGACGACGAGACGTCCCGCAGGTGCTTGCAGCAAGCCGGCGTCCGAGAGGAACGCGATTCCGATCGCGGTGCTGGAGACGAGGAAAGCGAGCCCCATCGTGATCGCGTGCGGGAAGCCGGCGAGCTTTGCGCAGAGCGCCACCGCAGCCACCATGGCGATTGCTGCAAGAACCCATAGTCCCGCGAAGCGGAAGCCTAGCCGCCGCAACTCATCGAACGAGAACTCGAGGCCGATCGCAAACAGCAAGAAAATGAGCCCAAGCTCGGCGAGGATCGAGAGGTTGTGCTCGTCGGCGACGTAGCCCGGCGTGAACGGTCCGATGATGAGTCCGGCAACGACGTAGCCCAGGATCGGGTGCAACCCGATCTTCTTTGCAATCCATCCTCCCCCGAGCCCACCCGCGATCGTGACGGCCAGGTCGGCGATGAACTGCATTTCGGTCGTGACCTGCGCGGCCAGGTTAATGCCCTCCGCCCAAGTAGGCGTCGACGACGCGTTTGTCGGCTCGCACCTCGTCGTAGGTCCCTTCGACCAGGATCCGGCCGCGTTGCATGACGGTGATCCGGCTGCAAAGGTCGGCGACGACGCGCAGATTGTGCTCGACCAGCACCACCGTCCGGCCTTCGGCGTTGCGACGGATCAACTCGATCGTGCGATGGATGTCTTCGGTTCCCATCCCTGCCGTCGGCTCGTCGAGCAGAAGCAGGGGTGGGTCTTGCGCCAGCGAGATCGCAAGCTCGAGGCTGCGCTTGCGCCCGTACGGCAAATGTGCCGCGAGGTGCCCGCCGAGCTCTTCCATCCCGACGTCGGCGAGGATCTTTCGCGCCGGCTCGTCGAGCGCGCGCGTCGCGCGCGGCGACGCCAAGAAGCGCTGCGAGAGCTGCGTCTTGGACTGCAAGCTCACCTTGACATTGTCGAGGACGCTTAGATGCGGAAAGATGCTGTTGATCTGAAAGCTGCGGACGATCCCCATGCGCGCGACGAGCGCGGGGGGAACGCCGGTGATGTTCTCACCTTGAAAGAAAATCTTCCCGCTCGTCGGCGGCGTGAAGCCGGAGAGCAGGTTGAACATCGTCGTCTTACCGGCGCCGTTTGGGCCGATGATCGCGTGAATCGTATGCGGGGCGACCGCGAGCGAGACCTGATCGATCGCACGAAACCCGGCGTACTCCTTGGTGATCGCCTCGGTGGCGACGATCGGTGCGGTCGCAACGGCCATGGACGGGCCGCTTCGACGCTACTCCTTTTTCTCTTCCGGGGCGGCTTTCGGGAAGGTGTAGTAGCCCGCGAAGTAGTTCACGGCGTGGTTTTGACCGCCGATACTGTGACCTGCGCTGAAGAGAATGCTGAATTGCGGCGTAGGGTTGTAGTAGCCGGGGAAAGTCTTGGACGGGTTTCTCCCAATCTTAGAAGAACCGGGAAGCGTGAGCGCCGTTGCGGTTATCTTCGATCTCGACGGTGTGCTGATCGATAGCGAGCAGATCTGGGATAAAGCGCGCGAGGAATA
>JAFAMS010000045.1 GCA_019233165.1 Vulcanimicrobiota bacterium
GCGGGGGATCGTCGAAAAGCGCGTCGCGGGCCTTCGCGTCACGGGGCAGCAGTCGCTCGGCGTCGTTGAGGCCGTCCTCTGCGCGAGCGTCAACAAGGCACTCGTGCGGGGGCTTTGCGCGCTCGGCGTCAGCGCCGTCGGCGTGAGCGGGGAAGACGGGCCGACGCTCGTCGCGCACACCGCCCCTCCGATCGACGGCGAATCGCTGGGCTTCGTCGGCGAAATCGTGCACGTGCAACCGACGCTCGTCGAGGTGCTGCTGAGTTACGAATTTTTCCCGGTCGTTGCACCGCTCGGGGTCGCCGAAGATGGGAGCACCGCCTACAACATCAACGGTGACACCGCCGCCGGTGCCCTCGCGGGCGCCTTGGGCGCCGACGCCTTCGTCGCCGTCACCGACGTCCCGAAGATCCGCCGGAACGTAGCCGATCCCGCGACGGCGGTCGACCGGATCGCGCGCTCGGAGATCGAGACCTGGCGCGCACAGGGACTTCTCGCCGGCGGGATGCTGCCCAAAGTCGACGGCGCGCTCGAGGCGCTTCGCCGCGGAGCGAAACGGGCAATAATTGCCGGAGCAGGCCCGCGAGCCGTCCGCCGGGCCCTTGCCGGAGAGGGGACCGAGATCACACCCTAGCTTTGGCTCGTCCGCTTGGCGACCTTTGCTATTGACACCCCGCTCCTATGTGGAAAAATATTTCCATACGAAAGGTGGGTATGCGGGAACCATGTCTGTAGCGCTCAGCCAAGCCCCCGCCTCGGGGCCTTCAACCGAAGAGAAGTTCATCTATTTCTTCGAGGAGGGCGACGGCACGATGCGCGACCTTCTCGGTGGCAAAGGCGCCGGTCTCGCGGAGATGACGCGCGCCGGGCTTCCGGTCCCGCCGGGCTTCACGATCACGACCGCCGCATGTCTGCGTTTCTACGCCCTCGGCCGCATGATGCCGCCGGGACTCGTGCCGTCGGTCAATGCCGCGATGCTGGAGCTCGAAAAGCGCACGCAAAAGGGCTTCGGCGACGCCAAGAATCCGTTGCTCGTTTCGGTGCGCAGCGGCGCGCGCGTCTCGATGCCGGGGATGATGGATACGATCCTGAATCTCGGCCTCAACGACGAGACCGTTCGCGGGCTCGCATTGCAATCGGGGAACGTCGGCTTTGCGGCCGACTGCTACAACCGTTTCAAGAAGACGTTCAAGGAGATCGTCGGACAGGACGCGCCGCAAGACGTCCATGCCCAGCTCGAACTGGCGATCGGCGCGGTCTTCGATTCGTGGAACTCGAAGCGCGCCATCGATTATCGCGCGTACAACAAGATTCCCGACGATTGGGGAACCGCCGTCAACGTCGTCGCAATGGTTTTCGGCAACCTCGGCGACGACTCGGGAACGGGCGTTGCGTTCACGCGCGATCCGAACACCGGCGAGGCGAAACTGTACGGCGAGTACTTGCGCAACGCGCAAGGCGAAGACGTCGTCGCCGGGATCCGCACGCCGGAGAAGATCGCGGATCTCGAGCAATCGCTGCCCGACGTGTATCGCCAATTCGTCGAGATCGCGCGGCGCCTCGAACGGCACTATCGCGATATGCAGGATCTCGAATTCACGGTCGAGCGCGGTAAGCTGTACATGCTCCAGACCCGCAACGGCAAGCGAACGGCCGAGGCCGCGGTCAAGATCGCGCTCGATTTCCTGCACGACGGGTTGATCGACGAGGCCGAGGCGCTTCGCCGCGTCGATCCCGCGACGCTCGACCAGCTCTTCCACGCGAGAATCGATCCGAACGAGCAGTACGACGTTGCCGGCAAAGGCCTCAACGCTTCACCCGGCGCCGCGACCGGCGAGATCGTCCTCGATCCGGACACCGCGGTCGAGCGCGCGAAGGCCGGCGTCGACGTGATCCTCGTTCGCGTCGAGACGAATCCGGACGACGTGCACGGGATCATCGCCGCGAAGGGCGTGCTCACCGCCAGGGGCGGCGCGACCTCGCACGCCGCGGTCGTCGCGCGCGGAATGGGGAAGCCGTGCGTCGCGGGGCTCGACGATCTGCGGATCGATCGCCGCACGCGAACGGTCGCGCTCGACGGCTCAACGGTGCGCGAAGGCGACAAGATCACGATCGACGGCTCGACCGGAAACGTAATTCTCCGCGAGCTCAAACTCATACCGCCGCCGAGCGAGCTTCCGTCGTGGCTCGCCGAGTATCTGGCGCTCGCCGACCGCCGCAAGCGGCTCGGCGTGTGGGCGAACGCGGACACACCGGAGGACGCGCGCCGGGCTCGCGATCTCGGCGCAACCGGGATCGGCCTCTGCCGCACCGAGCACATGTTCATGCAACGCGAGCGTCTGCCGGTCGTGCAGGAGATGATCCTGGCGAAAGACACGGCGACGCGTCAGGTCGCACTCGGCAGGCTCGAGCCGTTCCAGCGCGACGACTTCAAGGGGATCTTGCGCGCAATGGAGGGCTGCACGGTCACGATTCGTTTGCTCGATCCGCCGCTGCACGAGTTCCTCCCCCAGCTCGAGCAACTGCTCGTCGAGACGACCGAGCTGCGGCTCACGAAAGGTGAGAGCGATCCTGAGTTCGTGCGCAAGAGCGAGATTCTCGCGCGCGTCCGCGAGCTGCACGAGCAAAACCCCATGCTCGGGCTGCGCGTCTGCCGCCTGGGTATTCTCTATCCCGAGATCTACGCGATGCAGGTGCGCGCGGTCTTCGAGGCTGCCTGCGCGCTGCGCAAGCGCGGCGTCGATGCGCAGCCCGACGTCATGATCCCCGGCGTCGGGACGCCGGAAGAGATGCGCGTGATGCGCGAAGCGGTGAAAGCCGTCGCCGACCGGATCATCGCCGAGAGCGGCGTCGACCTCCCGTACCACATCGGGACGATGATCGAGCTTCCGCGCGCGTG
>JAFAMS010000120.1 GCA_019233165.1 Vulcanimicrobiota bacterium
CTGCCGCGGGCGTCGAGCGGATCGTTCAGGTTACTCCCTCGATCATGGGGTTCGACAACCGGTACGCGATCGAAGGCGCGCAGCGCCATTCCGACCGCGTCGTCGGCGTGATCGGTCGCTTCGACCCGCTCGCTCGCGACCTGCCGCGACGCTTAGCCGAGTTCGCGGCGCAACCGAAGATCGTCGGTTTGCGCATCACGTTGTTCAAAGAGTGGTCGTCGTGGATCCGCGAAGGGAAGCTCGAAGAGCTCTTCGACGAAGCGGGAAAACTCGGTCTTCGAGTGCAGCTGTATGGCCCGCATCAAGCCAAAGAGATGACCGCGGCGGCACTCCGCCATCCCAAGACGACGTTCTTGATCGACCACATGGCGCTCACCCGCGATGACGTCGCGCCGTTCGCACGTTGGAACGAGATCGTGCGCATGGCCGACGTTCCCAACGTCTACATGAAGGTCTCGTATTTTCCCGAGGTTTCAAAGCGGCCGTTTCCCTTCACGGATACGGCGTTCTATTTTCAGAAGATGTTCGAACGGTTCGGCGCGGACCGGCTCATCTGGGGCTCGAACTATCCGGTCTCGTCGAAGGCGAGCACGTACGCAGAGAACGTCGCATATATGCGCGACACGCTACCGTTTCTCACCGAGACCGACAAGGAGAAAATTCTCGGGGCTACGCTGCTGCGGGCGCTCGGCGTCGGCTAGCGGCCTCCGCTCTGCATGCACTGATTGAAGATCTGCTGATACGCCTGCTGCTGCGACTGCTGTTTCTGCTCGGCCTTCTGCCGCCGCGCGGCGCCCATCACCATCCCGAAACCGGCGCCGATTGCCGCGCCGCGACCTGCGTCGCCGCCGCCCATCCCGCCGATCAGCGCGCCGCCGCCGGCACCGACCGCCGCGCCCTTGAGCGCGCCGCCTTGCTTCGTCTGCTGAGGATTTGCGGCATCGTAGCCGGTCTGCTGCTGCGCGACCGCCGCGCAATGATAGTACAGGTTCGAGCTGGAGCTCGAATACTGTGCGCCGGCCGGAACCGCGCTCGCTGCGAACACCGCGCAGCTTAGCGCTACGGCGAGGCGGATCACTTCCCGGCGTTTCCGAGCACGGTCGCCGCAGCGTCGACGAGCGTCATGCCGTGATGGGCTTCGCACAGCTTCATGAGCTTGCGCGTATTCGCTTGCGTCGTCGCCGGGTAGTAGGCCGTCGCGCCGGTTTTGCCGGCTTCGTAGCCCCACAAGTACATGATCGCGGCGGTCCGGTCGAGGAGCTGCGCGTTGAGCAGATCGTTGCAGGTGACCGTTTTGAGCTCGATCACTTTGGGAACGGGAGGCGGGGTCTGCGCGTACGCCGGGGCGCAAAGCGCCGCGGCCAGTAACAGAACCGCGCGGCCGTAAAGAGCGGAGCGTTTCATGCCGCTCTTAGTTCAGGTTGACCTCGAAGAGTCCCGCCGCGCCCATTCCGCCGCCGACGCACATCGTAACCACGACGTACTTCGCACTGCGGCGCTTGCCTTCGATGAGCGCGTGCATGATCATCCGCGCCCCGCTGACGCCGTACGGGTGGCCGATCGAAATCGCGCCCCCGTCGACGTTCAGCTTCTCGTTCGGGATCCCGAGCGTGTCGCGGCAGTAGAGCGTCTGCACCGCAAACGCTTCGTTGAGCTCCCACAAGCCGATGTCGTCGATCTTCAGATCGTGGCGCTTCAAGAGCTCCGGAACCGCGAAGACCGGACCGATCCCCATCTCGCCGGGAGCGCAGCCGACGACGACCATTCCACGATAGAAGCCGAGCGGGCGCAGATTCTTTTTCTCGGCGAGCTTCGCGTCCATGACGAGCACGGCTGCGGCTCCGTCCGAGAGCTGCGATGAATTCCCGGCGGTAACGGTCGATTTCGGATCGAGGACACCTTTAAGCGAAGCCAACCCCTCGAGCGTCGTGTCCGGACGATTCCCTTCGTCTTTCTTGAGAACGACTTGCTCCTCGCGGACCTCGCCGGTCTCTTTGTCTTCGTTCACCTTCCAGGTCGCCAGCGGGACGATCTCGTCGTCGAACTTCCCGGCCGCCTGCGCCGCCGCCGTACGTTGCTGGCTTTGCAGCGCGTATTCGTCTTGTTGCTCGCGCGTGATCTTATAGTGTTTGGCGACGTTGTCCGCGGTCTGCAGCATCGGCATGAACACGTCGGGCTCGTGCCGCAGGAGCCACTCCTCGGTGAACCCCTTCATGTTGAGACCGTTCTGCACCATGCTGATCGACTCGCACCCGCCGGCCGCGATCGGTCCGGCGCCGTCGACGATGATCCGCTGCGCCGCGAGCGAGACCGATTGCAAGCCCGAGCTGCAATACCGGTTGATCGTCGCGCCCGCGACCTTCTCGGGGAGGCCGGCACGCAGCGCCGCGTTCCGGCCGAGATTGTGCCCCGTCGCGCCCTCGGGAAGGCCGACGCCGAGGATCACGTCCTCGACCTCGCCCGGCTCGATCCCGGCGCGCTCGACGACCGTCTTTACGACGTGACCGGCGAGCGTTGCGCCGTGCGTTTGATTGAACGCGCCGCGAAACGCCCGTCCGATCGGGGTCCGCGCCGCGGCGACGATCGCCGCCTCACGCATGTGCCAGCTCCTTTTCTGCCGCCTTGCGATAGTTCGCGAGCTTGCCGCCACTCTTCGCCAGCTCGGTGAGCACCGGCGACGGTTCCCAGCCGAAGGATTTCATGTCGGCGACGACTTTATCGACGCCGACCTCGTCCGCATACCACATCGGCCCGCCGTGGTGCGGCGGGAAGCCGTACCCGTAGATGTAGACGATATCGACGTCTCCGGGCCGCAACGCAATGCCGTCGCGGACCAAGTTGGCGCCGACGTTGACGAGCGCAAACACCAGGCGCTTCACGATCTCGTCGTCGGAGACGGCGCGCGGTGCGACGCCGG
>JAFAMS010000248.1 GCA_019233165.1 Vulcanimicrobiota bacterium
TCGACGCCGGCGTAGCCGATCTTCGCCAGCTTCGGCAAGACGACGTCGGGATCGCCGACCCAGGAGATCGGCATCCGCTGGACTTCGGGCGTCACGATCATGTAGGCGAGCTTCACGCGCGTACCGCCGGCCGGCCCAGATCGAAGAACGTCAAGTCCTCGAAGTCTTCGGTAAAGCGCGCCTTGAGCTCGAACCGCAGCGGCTCGCGCTCGTGCAGGTGCGCGCCGTCGAATCCGCAGCAGCGGTCGTGCCCGAAGACGATCGTGCTCTCCGGGTTTGCCGCGGCCCGCTCTCGGACGCGGCGCACCGCGGCCAAGCTGCGTTCTTCCTCGAGGGTCATCTCGACCCGCTGGGAGCAGAGCTCGGCGCCGTTCTTGATCGCATCGCCGGTGTAGATGTATTCGCCGCGTTCGCCTTGCGCAACATACGCCATGTGCCCGGGCGTATGTCCCGGCGTCGCGAGCGCTTCGATCCCCGGCAGGATCTGGTCGCCGTCGGCGATTCGCTCGACGTTCCGAGCCTTCATCATCCATTCGACGTGCAGCTCGGCGACGGGATATTTCCCGGCCGGCTGCGAGGCGGCCCATTCGAGCTCCGCTGCGCCGATGAAGATTTGCGCCTTCGGAAAGAGCGTCACGTTCAAACAGTGGTCCCAATGCGCGTGACTGACGGCGATCGCGGTGATCTCGTCGGCGCGCAGACCGAGCTCGGCCAAGCGCTGCGGCAGAACGTCGCGATGCATGTAGTGCCCCGTGTCGAGCAGGACGTTTTCGGCGCCGTCGCGCGAGCGCAGCAAGCCGACGGTACTCCAACCCAGGCCGCCGTGATGGAGGCTTCGACCGGGATAGCCTTGCACGAGCACGTGCAGCGCGTACGTTTTGCTCAAGAGCGCGTTCCTCCGAGCGGCCCTCCTTCCCCGAGGGGAGGCCGAACAACTTTCGAAACGTAGCCGCCGTGCTGGACCTCTACGAGCGCGGACGCGAGCGGGAATGGCTCGCGACGTTCCGCTTCTACGTCGATCTCGTGCCGCGGTATTGCGAGCTCGACGGCCTCAGTCACGTCAGCAATACGGTCTATCCCGAGTATCTCGAGCTTTCGCGTCTGCAGTATTTCAAAGCCGCCGGCGATCCCGAGAAGGGACCTTACGCGTTCACCCACGTCGTCGCCGAGCTGCGCTTACGCTACGTCGCCGCCGCTTACTACGACGAGCCGCTGCGCGTCTTCTCGAAGCTTGTTCGCTTGGGGCGCTCGAGCGCGACGATGCACCAGGCGATCGTGGGCGCGGCCGGCGACGTGCGCGCCGTCAGCGAAGTCGCCGTCGTTCGCAGCTATGGGGAACAGGCACTCCCCTGGAGCGACGCGCAGCGCTTAGCGCTGTTCGCGTTCGAGCCGCACCTCAGTACGCCGGAGGACCGTAGACGTTGAAGGTCACGGCCGGTATGTCGCCGTCGTTGGTCAAGCGATGCGCGACCTTGGCCGGGATCGTCACGACGTCGCCCGCTTCGAGCGAGGAACGCTCGTCGCCGACTTCCGCCAGCAGCCTGCCTTCGAGGAGCAGGACGACCTGTTCGCTCTGCGGGTGATCGTTTTCGAGCGGCCCGCTCGCCTCGCCGGGCTTCAAGGTCATCATGGCAGTTTGCGTTCGTTCGGACGTCTGCAAGATCGAAAAAAATTGCCGGTTCTGCGTGATGTTATACTTTTTCAAGCCCATGCACGATAGGTACCCCGCGGGAGCGCTAACCCCCCGGGAACGTCGCGGATGATTCGGTCGATCTCGGGTTGGCGGGAAGCGCGCGCGGCCTCCCACGACCGCAAGGCGCTGCAGCGTCTCGGGGACGAGATGCGGGCTTGCCTCGACGCGCGCGGCGGCGAAGTCTCCGCACGCGCCCGGGCCGCCACGCTGGGGAAGCATTACCTCGAGCTCGACGCGGAGGGGCGCGAACAGTTCTTCCGCCTGCTCGGAACGTTCGACCTCGATCCGGTCGCGCTCGGCGGCGCACTCTTGGCCTTGCGAGAGAGCGCCGACGACGAAGAGCGCTTCGCGAACGCGCGCCTCGTCCGCCACGCGCTGCAAGCGCCCTGGATCAAACTCCTGACGCAGTTCAACAGCCTCCCCGAAGGCGTGAAATTCCTCGTCGATTTGCGCGCCGATCTGTTAGGGATGATCGACCGCGAACCGGTCTTCGCGCGGATCGACGCCGACCTCCGCGAGATCTTGGCGTCCTGGTTCGATATCGGATTCCTCGAGCTGCGGCAGATCACGTGGGACGCGCCGGCATCGTTCCTCGAACGGCTCGCGCGCTACGAGGCGGTCCACGAAGTGCGCGGCTGGCTCGATCTCAAGCATCGCCTGCAAGGGAATCGCCGTTGCTTCGCGTTCCTGCATCCGGCGATGCCGGACGAGCCGCTGATCTTCGTCGAGATCGCGTTGACCGATCGGATGAGCGGCGACATGGCCGGGCTCCTCGACCGTCGCGCCGAGCCGCTCGCGGGTGAGCCGACGGTCGCGATCTTTTACTCGATCTCGAACTGTCACAAGGGACTCAGCGGAATCTCGTTCGGGAACGCGCTGATCAAGCGCGTCGGCGACCGGCTCGCGAGCGAGTTCCGCTCGCTGCGCACGTTCGCGACGCTCTCGCCGGTCCCCGGATTCATGACGTGGCTGCAGACGCAGCTCGCGGAGGACCCGGGCGGGATCGCCGAAGCCCTCGCGCGGCGCGGCTGGCATCGCGACTCGGAGTCCACGTCCGTACTGCGCGCCCCGCTCCTGCGCTTGTGTGCGCACTACTTGCTGCGGGAGAAGCGGGGTGCGTTCGCGCGCGACCCCGTCGCGAACTTTCACTTGAGCAACGGCGCGCGGCTCGAGCGGATCAACTGGCTCGCCGATCTCTCGCCGAAAGGGTTGCGCGAATCGGCCGGGATCATGGTCAATTACGCGTACGCGCTCGATCGCATCGACGAGAACCACGAAGGTTACATGACCGAAGGGAGGATCGCCGCCTCGACGGCAGTGCGCGACCTCTTGCGCCCGGCGCGCTGACGCGGGTACGATTTGGCGGAATGTCGGGCTCTGCAGTCGACGAGGAAAAGCGCGCCGCCGGTTATGCCGCGGTCGACCGCTTCGTGCACCGGGGGATGCGCTGCATCGGCCTCGGCACCGGTTCGACGGCATTTTGGGCGATCGACCGTCTCGGCGCGCGGGTCGCGGAGGGGTGGGAGCTCGTCGCCGTCGCGACGTCGGTCGAAACCGAGCGATTGTGCGAGGAACGCGGGATCCGCACCGTCGGTTTGCTCGAAGGGCCTCCGATCGAGGTCGCGATCGACGGCGCCGACGAGGTCGCACCGGACTTCGCCCTGACGAAGGGCGGCGGCGGCGCGCTCTTCCGCGAGAAAGCCGTCGCCCTCGCGGCAAAAAAATTCGTCGTCGTCGTCGGCGAGAACAAGCTCGTCCGCCGGCTCGGCAAGTTTCCGTTGCCGGTAGAAGTCGTACCGTTCTCGGCGCGCTACGTCGAGCGAGAGCTTCGCCTAATGTGTCCGAGCGTCGAATTGCGGATGCGCGCCGGCGCGCCGTTCGTCACCGATAACGGGAACTACATCCTCGACTGCGCGTTCGGCGAGATCCCTGCGCCCGGCGAGCTCGACCATGGTCTGCGCGCAATCCACGGCGTCGTCGCGACCGGCTTGTTCGTAAACCTTGCGGCGCACGTGCTCGTCGGCTCGCCGAGCGGGGTCAGCGAGCTCGAGCGCGCTTCATCCAAAACCAATCTTCCTCTATAACGTCTCCAAGCAACCGGCGAGAAAATGCTCGCATGAGAATCATTGCGTGCGCCCTCCTCGCCCTTACGGTGGCTTTCGGCTCGACGATTCGCCCGGCGGCTGCCGACCAAGCGGCCGTCACCCGAAACATCATCCTCGGCGCCGCGGCGGTCGCAATCGGCGTTACCGCAGCGAACGTCGCTCACAAACGCGCCGTCGCCAACAGCGTCGTCGGCTACACGCCCGACGGATCGACGGTCTACCAAGACGGTCACGTCGTCTCGTCCGGCGGTCAGTCGTACTACCCGGCTAACTACGGCCAGCAAGTTTCCTGCAACGGCCAATACTGCACGATCTCCGGGAACGGCTACAACGGCTACAACGGCTACGGTTATAACGGCTACGGCTCCAATGGCTACCTCTCCGGCTGGAGACGATAGCGGGCCGTAGGCTGACGGAGGATATCGGCGCCGGACAGTCCTAGCACCGGCGCAGATTGGAACAGAGCTCGGGCCACGCACTCCGCCGCGACGTAACCCCATGGGGATCTTTCTCCTGGGGTTACTCCGATATCGGCGCCGATATCTTCGTCGCGCTGGGACTCGTGTTCGGCGCCGCAGCCGGCGCCTCGAACGTCGCGTTCCTCTTCGCCGGGCTGGTCTACGTTTGCGTCGGGCTCGCCTACACCGAGCTCGCATCGACGTACCCCGTCGCGGGCGGCGGCCAGTATTTCGTGATGCGCGGCCTCGGCGACGTCTTCGGCTTCGTCGCGGGCTGGGCGGTGTTGCTCGACTTCACGATCGATATCGTGCTCTTTGCCTGGGCCTGCGTCGGTTATCTCAGCAACCTGGTCCCGGCACTCTCCGGGACGGCCCATCCGTGGTCGCACTTCTTTGCGATCCTCGCTCTCATCGTCGGGCTCGCGATCCTCAACATCCTCGGCGTGCGGGAGAGCACGGCGTTCAACGCTTGGGTGAGCGGGATGGACGTCTTGAGCGAGACGGCGATTCTGTTTTTCGGCTTTTTGTTCGCCTTCGATCCGACGCTGCTCGTGCACACCATGCAAAACCATTGGCCGCAGCCGTTCGCGCTGATGAACGGGATCTCGCTGGCGATCATCTCCTTCGTCGGGCTCGAATCGATCTCGCAGGCGGCGCAGGAGACCCAGCGGCCCGCGAGCGTCATCCCCCGGACGTCGATCGGCCTC
>JAFAMS010000296.1 GCA_019233165.1 Vulcanimicrobiota bacterium
CAGCAACACGACCGGCAAGACGGCGAAGAAAAGCCCGACGAGGAACGGCTCGATCGCGATGGTGAGGCGCCCCAGGAATCCGCGCCACACTACCCGGCGCTCGGCGCCGGTCCACGGTCGGGATGCGACCTGCGATGGGTCCCACGCACGGTGAGGGCGGCGCATGGCTGAGTCGTTCCCATTTGGGGTCACCGCGCTCGCTTCCTGGGGGAATCTTGGCGGGTCGCACGCTCCTTGCCGCGAAGTCGCGGTTCTTACGAAGATGATTCGGACGCTTGCGTTCTCTTGCAGCCTCGTCGCGCTCTTTGCGGGCGCTGGTGCGTTCGCATCGGCACACCCCGAACGCGTCGCCGGTCAAGTGTTGACCGTCTTGGGCGACCGCCACGCGATCGTAGTCCGTTGCGATGCACGCGGCAGCAAGCCGGAGACGACGAAGCTGTTCAAGCTCGCCGCCGGGATCGATCCCGCATCGCTGCGGGCCGGAGATCGGATCGTCGGTCTCGCGGATCCCGATTCCGCCTCGCCGACGTTCGACGAGATTCGCGTCACCCACATGGAGATCGCCGCGCCGAGCGTCGTGCGCCCGGCGATTCCCCTTCTCGTCGGCGACGCGCTCCCCGAGACGCGCTTCGTTGACCAGCGGGGACGCTCGTTCGCTTTTTCGGATTTTCGCGGAGAGTCCGTCGTTCTCACGTTTTTCTACACGCGTTGCCGCGATCAAAACGAATGCCCGCTCGTCTCCAGCCACCTGCGGATCCTGCAACGCCGGTTCGCGAACAAACCGTATCATTTGGTCGAGATGACAATCGAGCCGCGCTACGATCGCCCGGCGATTCTCGCCGAATATGGCCGCGCGTACGACGCCGATCCCGACCGCTGGACGCTCGCGACCGGGGATCCGCAGACCGTCCTCGACTTCGCCGCGCGCTTCGGGATCGATCCCTTTGCCGATCCGCGCATCGGCCTCATCCACACCGAGCGGACCGCGCTGATCGGCCCGGACGGGAAGATCGTCGACTTCGTCGATCAGGCAAACTGGAACCCCGACAACATCGTCGCGCGCCTGCAGCCGCCCGTCACGAAGCCTGCGACGTGGCTCGAACGGCTGGATTTCGAGCTTTCGAAGCTGACCGTCGCGCTCTGCGGCAACGGCGCGACGGGCTACTCGGGACTCCAGGACTTGGCGATCGTCCTGGCGATCTTGGGCGGGGTCGCCTTCGTCTTACAGCGCGTAGCTCGTTTCTTCATCACGCACTGACGCCGGTGCACCCGCACCGTCCAGCAATGCGAAGACGGTCGCTACGACGAACGCGAGAAACGTCGCGACCGCGTTTGCGGCGTGCGCTTCGCGCAGCGGCATCGGCAGGAGCCACACGACGTTGAGCACGCCGAGCGCAATCTGCAGGATCGCCAGCGTCAGCGCGACACGTAACGCCGCCGCCGAGCGCTGGAGGCTTCGCGGGAGCGACGCGGCGGCCGCGACCGCAAAAACGACGAGCGCAGCGGCGAGGAATCGGTGCGTCATTTGCAGCGCTTGCGGTATTGTCTGACCGAAAAACGCGGCGTCGCATCCGGGAACAGACGGACACGCGAGCCCCGCGCCGCTCGAACTGACGAGCGCTCCGGCGCACATGGTAAGCCATGCCCAGCAGGCGGCGACCAAGAGCGGGATTGCGGTTCGGCGCGAGCCGGTCGAATCGCCGCTCGCGGAGGGCGTCGAAAACGCAACGACTACCAGCGACGAAAGAACCGCGAGCAGCAACATCGCCGTCCCCCAGTGGATCGTCACCGAGAGTGGGCTGTTCGCGTACGCGATCGTCGCGCCGCCGATCAGCACTTGCAGGACGAAAACGCTCCCGAGCGCGAGGAGCAGCGGGCGCAACGCGGGGATCGGCGGTCGCACGCGCAGGCCCGCGATGATCAAACCGGCGACGACGAAGGTCTCGAGCGCCGCGAGCAGACGATGCAACCACTCGAGGACGACGCCGCCGTGCAGCACCGGAACCACCGCTCCCTGGCAGAGCGGCCAATCCGGACACGTCATCCCCGCACTGTTGATCCGCGTCCAACTCCCCAACATCGCCAGCGCGAATCCGACGACGACGCCGAGAATCGCGAGCGCTCGAAACGTTCTCATCGTGACGCCGGCGTTTCGCCGGCGAGACGGTTCTCGCCCGCATAGACGTTGAAGCTCGGGCCGCGCACGAAACCGATCAGCGTCATCCCGAATTCGCGCGCGACGGCAACCGCCAGACTGCTCGGCGCCGAAACGGCGCAAACGGCGGCGATTCCCGCAACCAGCGCTTTCTGCACGATCTCGAAGCTCGTCCGGCCGCTCACCATGAGGATGCGCTCGCGCAAGGGGAGTTTGTCGCCCATGAGCGCCCAGCCGACGAGCTTGTCGACCGCGTTGTGACGTCCGACGTCCTCGCGCAGTGCGAGCAAGCTCCCGTCCTTTGCGAAGAGCGCGGCGGCGTGCAGGCCGCCGGTCGACGCAAAGACGCCCTGCGCCGCGCGCAAGCGGTCGGGGAGCGCGGTGACAATGGCAGGATCGAGCGCGGGCCCGTCGCCGAGCGGCTCGATCGCGCGAAGCTTGAGCTGGTCGATGCTGGCTTTTCCGCACACGCCGCAGGCGCTCGTCGTGAGAAAGTGCCGCTCCAGGCGTTCGATCTGCGGCCACGCGGAACGGGCGAGCTCGACGTTGACGATGTTGTACCGCTGCTCTTCGTCGACGTCGCGGTCGACGCAGTACGAAAGATTGCGAATCTCCGTACGATTCGCGGCGACGCCCTCGTTGTGCAGGAACCCCGCGACGAGCTCGAAGTCGTTGCCGGGAGTGCGCATCGTGATCGCTACCGTTCGCGACTCACCGGCGAGAACGAGGCGGATCTCGAGAGGCTCTTCGGTCGCGATCTCATCGAAGCGCGAACGGGCGCTGCCGTCCTCGACGGTAACGATCCGAGCCTCGCTTTTCGGTCCCGGCCGCATCGCATCCATGCGCTACGAAGCCCGCCTCGCGGCTTGCGCGAAACGCCGGATGTGGCCGTCGATGTCGGTGAGCGCGGTCCCGACGACGACTGCGTCGGCCCCCGCTTCAAACGCTTCGTCGACCTCTTCCGGCGAGCCGACGCCGCCCTCGCAGATCGTGAACGCGAGTCCTTTCTTTTTCATCGCTCGGACCAAATCGAGCGCGGGGAGCGGCGTTCCCTTCGTCGCCGGCGTGTAGCCGCACAGCGTCGTCGCAACGATCTCGGCGCCGGCCGCGGCCGCGCGCTGCGCTTCCTCGAGCGTCGCGCAATCCGCCATCGCGAGCGCTCCGCGCGATCGGATCGCACGGACGGCGTCGTCAAACGTGCTTCCATCCGGTCGCGCGCGAGCGGTCGCATCGGCGGCGACGATCGTCGCGCCGGCGGCGAGGACTGCTTCGACGTCGGCGAGCGTCGGCGTAATGTACGGCTCGTACCCGGAAACGGCACGCTTGAGAATGCCGACGATCGGCGCTCCTCCTCCAACCGCCTCGCGAACCGCCGCGATCCGCGCGAGCCCCTCGATTCGCACGCCCGCGGCGCCGTTCGCGATCGCGCAGCGAGCGAGCGCTGCGACGATGTGCGGCGCTTCGAGCGCCGACCCCGCGACCGGTTGAATCGAAACGACGAGTCCGCCGTGCAGACCGGTGAGCGTCATCGTAGTGCGGCAGGCGGCTCGGCTCCGGCTTCTTTGTACGCCAGGAGCAGGGCGCCGGTCGGCGGATCCCACCGCGGCTTCACCAAACGCGCTTGCGGAAGCTCGCCGGCGAGCTTCGCCGCCACGAGCTCGCTGTAGAATCGATCGGCGGCGAGCCCGCCGCAGAGTGCGATCTCACACTCTTCGAGGAGCAAGCGTCGCGCGCAGGTGACCGCAAGCTCGACCAGCGCTCGCGCGGCGCGGTCGACGACGAAGGCGGCATCGCTTTCGTGCGCCGCGGCGAGGCGAAGGACTTCGATCGCAAACGCCGCGAGCGCCGCACGTTCGATCGCGCCGGTATAGAAGCCGCGAGCGAGCGCGCGAAGATCCGCGACCTCGAACGCGGCGCAGGCCGCCTCCCCAATGCTGCTCGCGCGCTCCGGCGTTCGATCGGCGGTTCGCATCGCGCGCATCACCGCATCGCAGGCGATCCGAAACGCGCTTCCCTCGTCGCCGAAAAGAAAACCCCAGCCGCCGACGCTCGCCGTCGCGCCGCCCGGCGCGACGCCGTACGCGGCCGAGCCGGTGCCGGCGATGAGAACGAGACCCGCGCCGAGCGCGAACGCGCCGGCGTGCGCGACCGGCGCGTCGTGCACGTATTTGACGCGACCGGCGCGGATCCGCGGCGCCGCGCCATGGATCGCGCCTTCGTACCCGCTCACGCCGGCGACGAGCGCTTCGAGCTCCGTCCCTTCGGAGAGCCCAGCATCTTCGAGCGCGAGCGCGAGCGCGCCCTCGATCGCGCGCGCGAACTTGCGCGAATCGCGCGGCTCGCCGACGTAATCGCAGGGTCCCGACGCGCCGCGTCCCAAGAGCTTTCCGTTCTCGTCGGCGACGACCGCGACCGTCGCGCTTTGGCCGCCGTCGATCCCTGCGAAGAACGGCATTCAGATCTTCGCGACCGCGGCGCGGCGCAGGTCGACGCCGTCGGCCGCGAGCCGCTCGCGCAAAAGGCGGGGATCGAGCCGGCGGAACGGGACGTGGCTCTTCACGGAGATCGCCGCTGCGGTCCCCGCTGCTTGTCCGAGCGTCATGACGGTCGGCGTGAGCCGCGTCGACGCGTGCGCTTCGTGCGTCGTCGAGATGCAGCGGCCGGCGACGATGAGGTCGTCGACGTCGAGCGGAACGAGACAACGGTACGGAATCTCGTACGAGGCTCCGGGCGGAAGGCGATGCGTCGTCGTCCCCGAGCCGCTCGGGTTATGGATGTCGATCGGATACGCGCTGCGCCCGACCGCGTCGGGAAACTGGCGCGCTTCGAGGACGTCCTGTGCGGTGAGCGTATACTCGCCGACGATCCGGCGCGACTCGCGGATCCCGATTTGCGTCGCGG
>JAFAMS010000301.1 GCA_019233165.1 Vulcanimicrobiota bacterium
CACGAGCTGCGCACGCCGCTCACCGCGATCGGCGGCTACCATCAGCTGCTCGAGAAAGGCGGCTACGCCGAACCCGCGATCCGCGAACGCGCCTTCGCGACGCTGCGCAAGGAGACGCGACGGATGCGCTCGCTCGTCGAGCGTCTCGTCGGCCTCGCCCGGCTCGAGCGCGGCGACGCTGCCTCCCGCGCTGAGGATGTCGAGCTCGACGTCGCGGCCGTTGTGCGGGACGCGGTTGCGAGCGTCCTCGACGCGCGGCCGGGCCAGGTCAACTTGCGGCGCGCCGACAGATTGACGGTAAAGGGCGACGAGATGGCGCTCCACATCGCCGTCAGCAATCTCGTCGAGAACGCCCTCAAGTACGGCCGCGGAAGCGAGGTCGACGTCGACGTCCTCAAAGAGGGTGACGAGGCAGTCGTCCGCGTCGCCGATGGAGGACCGGGGATCCCGGAGCCGGACCGCGGCCGGATCTTCGAGCGCTTCTATCGCGGCGACCACGGCGGGACGATCGAAGGGTCGGGGCTCGGGCTCTCGATCGCCAAGCGCGCCGCCGAGCGCAACGGCGGGCGGGTCGTCCTGGAGCGGGCGGACCCCGGCGATACGGCGTTCTCGGTGCGGATCCCGGTTGCGCCCGCTCCCGCCCCCCTATGAAGGAAGAAAACCCTACCCTGTCGCCCCTTGCACTCTATTGCTGAGTCTGCTAAATTGGTTCGGCTGGCAGTCTCATGTCAACAGTGCCAAAGCACATACGTATTTGGTTTGGAGGAAATTCGTGAATCTCAAGCCTTTGGGCGATCGCGTGGTCGTCGAGCACGTGGAGCAGGCCGATAAGTCGGCCGGCGGCGTGTTCCTTCCCGACACCGCCAAGGAGAAGCCGCAGGAGGGGAAGGTTCTTGCGGTCGGCAGCGGCCGGTTGCTCGACAACGGCACCAAGGTCCCGATGGAAGTGAAAGTCGGCGACCGCATTCTCTACTCAAAGTACTCCGGGTCCGAAGTCAAGATGGACGGCAAAGAGTACCTCATCATCTCTGAAAAGGATGTTCTGGGCATCGTCCAGGGCGTTCCGGCGGGGGTGTAACGGAAAGTATTATGGCAGCAAAGGAACTCGTATTTGATGAGAGCGCGCGTCGCGCGCTCGAGCGCGGCGCGAACATTCTCGCCGACGCGGTCCGCGTAACTCTCGGGCCTAAGGGACGCAACGTCGTCCTCGACAAGAAGTTCGGCTCCCCGACGATCACCAACGACGGTGTGACGATCGCCAAGGAGATCGAGCTCCCCAACACGTTCGAAAACATGGGCGCGCAGCTCGTCAAGGAAGTCGCGTCCAAGACCAACGACATCGCCGGCGACGGCACGACGACCGCGACGGTCCTCGCGCAAGCGATCATCCGCGAGGGTCTTCGTAACGTCACCGCCGGCTCGAACCCGCTGCAAATCAAGCGCGGGATCGACGAAGCCGTCGAGCTGACCGTCGGCGAGATGGAGAAGCTCGTTCAGAAGGTCGACACCCGCGAGAAGATCGCGAACGTCGCCTCGATCTCGGCGAACGATAAAGAGATCGGCGAGCTGATCGCGACCGCGATGGAGAAAGTCGGGAAAGACGGCGTCATCACGGTCGAAGAGTCGAAGTCGATGAAGACCGAGGTCGAGACCAAGGACGGGATGCAGTTCGACAAGGGCTACATCTCGCCGTACATGGTGACCGACTCCGAGCGGATGGAAGCGACGCTCGGCGATCCGTACATCCTTATCACCGAGCGCAAGATCACGGCGATCGCCGACATCCTTCCGCTCCTCGAGAAGATCGTGCAGGTGCAAAAGCCGCTGCTGATCATCGCCGAGGACGTCGAAGGCGAAGCGCTCGCGACGCTGGTCGTCAACAAGCTGCGCGGCACGTTCACGACCGTCGCCGTTAAGGCGCCGGGCTTCGGCGACCGCCGCAAAGAGATGCTCAAGGACATCGCAACCCTCACCGGCGCGACCGTCGTGAGCGAAGAGCTCGGGCTCAAGCTCGACAAAGTCACGCCGGACCTGCTCGGTCAGGCGAAGACGGTCAAGGTCACGAAGGAAGAGACCACGATCGTCGACGGCCGCGGGAAGGCCGATCAGATCAAGGGCCGCATCGAAATGATCAAGCGTCAGATCGATGAGACCGACTCCGACTTCGACCGC
>JAFAMS010000463.1 GCA_019233165.1 Vulcanimicrobiota bacterium
AGAAACCCTCGATGATCCGAGCCGCGAACACCCAGCCGATCGTCGGCGCGAACGCGAGCATCGTCCACCCGACCGTCGCACCGACTTGGCTGACGATCAGGACCGCTTTCCGACCGATCCGGTCACTAACGTTCCCCCAAATCGGCCCGCCGACGAACTGCGTCGCCGCGAACGAGGCGAACAAAAACCCGACCGTCACGTCCGAGGCGCCGAAATGCTTGACGAAATACGGCAGCAGCGGGATCAGGATGCTGAAGCCCAGGATGTCGATGAACGTGATCCCGAGGATCGGGGCGAGGCGCGCGATCATGTCTTGCGCAAGTCGAGCATCCGCGCGATCAGCCGGTCTTTCGCGCGATCGGGAAGGATGCGGGCGAGGACCGATTGCACGCGCGCGCGGCCACCGACGACGTACCGCGCTTTCGGGGAGCGCGCCGTCAACGCGCGTTCGATCGTCGCCGCGACGGCCTGGGGCGGGCTTCCGGAACGGGCCAGGTCCTTGGTCGCCCCCCGCATTCGGGCGATCGCGGTTCCGTACGCCGCTTGCTGCTCCGGCGTCATCGCCGCGAGCCGCGCTGCGTACTCTTCGCGCCCTTTCGTCCAAATCGGAGTAGCGATCGAGCCGGGCTCGAGCAGGCTCACCTCGATCCCGGAGGGCAGGAGCTCGAGACGGAGTGCGTCTGCATAGCCTTCGAGCGCAAACTTGGAGGTGACGTACGCGCCGATGAACGGGAAGGCGCTCCGGCCCCCGATCGAACCGACGATCGCAATCCGCCCGCGCGCGGCGCGCAGAAGCGGGAGAAACGCACGGATGGTGGCGTGCGTCCCGATGACGTTGACCTCGAGCTGTTTGCGCAGCTCGTTCTCGTCGATCGCCTCGAGTGGCCCGGGGACGGCGATCCCCGCATTGGCGACCAAGCCGTCGAGCCGGCCTTGGGTCGCGCTCGCAACGGCATCGTACGCTCGGCGCAGATCGTCCGAATTCGTGACGTCGACGATCAGCGGTCGAATCGCATCGGTCGCAACGCGCGCTGCGTCTTCGTCGCGACGTACCCCGGCGAAGACGCGCCAGCCGCGAGCCGCGAGGTGACGAGCGGTCGCCTCGCCGATCCCGCTCGAGGCTCCGGTGACGAGAACGCTGCGTTCCATCAGAAGATCCCCTTTGCGACCGGAGTTCGCTCGAGGATTCCGGGCAAGCAGCGCAGCGTCAACGCGGCGACGCCGTCGCCGTCGAGCGCTGCGGTCCGCTGCACGACGTCGAGGAAACGCCGCGCTTCCGCAGGCTCGACGAAATCTTCCGTGAGCGTCGCAAACTTTCGCAGGTAGTCGGCACGCGCGAACGGCCGGGCGCCGTTCGGGTGCGCGTCGGCGACCCCAAGCTCGTCGCGGATCTCGCGTCCGTCGTCGAGGACGATCGTCACGCGCGCGCCGAACGCGCGCAGTCGCGGATCGTCGGCATGGTAGCGCGCCGTCCATTCGGGGTCTTCTTCGGTGACGATCGTTCGCCACAACCGGATCGTCGTCGGCTGATGGGTCCGCTCGCTCGCAAACGAGCGCTCGTGATGCCACGCACCGTCTTCGAGCGCTACGGCGAACATGTACGGTGCGCTGTGATCGAGCGTCTCGCGCGACGCGTCCGGATCGTATTTCTGCGGATCGTTCGAGCCGCTCCCGATCACCGTGTGCGTGTGGTGGCTCGTGTGCAAGACGATGCGCTCGATTCGGCCGACGTCTCCGATCCGCCCACGGACCCGCAGCGCGAGATCGATCAACGCTTGCGCCTGATATTCGGCCGAGTGCGCTTTGGTGTACGTTTCGAGGATCGCCCGCCGCGGCTCGTCGTCGCTGGGAAGCGTGATCTCGTAACGTCCTTCGGGCCCGTCGAGCAGCCACGCGATCACGCCGTCCTCGCCCTCGTAGATCGGCGACGGCGAGGTCTCGCCGCGCATCGCGCGGTCGATCGCCTCGATCGCGGCTTTTCCGGCGAACGCCGGTGCGTACGCTTTCCAGCTGCTGATCTCGCCTTTGCGCGACTGCCGCGTCGTCGTCGTCACGTGCAGCGCATGCCCGATCGCGTGAAACGTTACCTCGGGCTCGAGGCGGAGCAGCGTCCCCAGCCCTGCCGCGACTGCCGGCGCGAGGTGCGCGATGTGGTCGATCTTGTGCGCGTGCAGCGAGATCGCGCGGATCAGAGCGACGTGGATCTCGTACGACGTCAAGATCGCGCGCAAAAGATCTTCTCCGCGGGTGCGCGTCTGCTGCGCGACCGCGAGCAGCGGCGGGATCGCGTCGGCCGGGTGGCCGTAGTCGGCGGCAAGGTAGGTGTCGTGAAAGTCCAGCTCGCGCACGGCGACGCCGTTCGCCCACGCGGCCCACTCGCATTCGAAGCGAGCGTCGCCGGCGCCGAAGATCGTCGCGCCCCGTTCGCGCGGATGAGCGAACGCTTGCGCGCGCGCCGCCGCGACGGGATGCCGCTCGATCGCGGCGATCGCAACGGCCGCATCGTCGATGATGCGGTCGATCGCCGTCGCGACGGCGCCGTCGTCGAGCGGGGG
>JAFAMS010000003.1 GCA_019233165.1 Vulcanimicrobiota bacterium
TGCGGACGTGCTGGTTCGTGTCGGTGAAAATCGCAGCGACGCGCTCGGAGATTTTGCTCGTGACCGTGACCGTGTCGGCATCGACCTTCGCATCGTCGGTGGATTGGTGCGTCATCATGTACGCGATCGTCCGCACGCCCCAAATCAGGACGAGCAGCACGACGATCGCGCCCGCTACGATCAAAATCTGCCTGGCGACTACGGGAACTCCGCGACGCTTGCGAGGCTCGTTTTCGACCTCGTCGCCGTCCGCGGCTTGGGCGCTGCCGTTCGGCGCCGCGCCGGTGGTCTTGACCTGTTCGGTTTCCATTTGTGCTACGTCGCTCAATTCTTCACCCCGGTGAGGAACGTGTTGACGAATACGGGGATCAGCGCCTCCGGTCGACCTTCTTCTCCCCAGTCCAACCGGTCGGATTTCATCGCCAGCGCAAACATCATTCCCATGATCATCGCCGCTAACTGGCGGGCATTCCCCTTGATCGCCCCAGAATCGATGTGTCCTTGTAGATATGCGACCAGCCGGTGCATGATCTCCGTCGGCGCCTTGAAGCAGGACGGGAGCTGGCCGGGATCCGTCGCCTCTTCGGCGAGGCTGATGCGGATGATCGCCTTGTTATAAGTCATCCCGCGGTACATCGCGTTGCAGACCAGGGTCAGGTCGACGGCGAGATCGCCGCTGAGATTATCGACGACGGCGGTGAGCCCCGCAGTAGCGGCGCTCCAGCCGCGCATCGCTTCCAAAAGATTCGTTTTGTTGCCGAAGTGGCGGAAAATCGTCGCCTCGTTGACGCCCGCGCGGTCCGCGACCTCACGCGTCGTCGTTCCGCGCGTTCCGTTGCGCTCGAAGATCTCGCGGGTCGCACGCAGGATGCGTTCGCGCGTCGAGAGCCCGTCGTGACTGATCGTTCGGTCTTCTGCGTGCAGCATTACTTGGTCCCAAGCTCCTTCGTTTGCTTCATGGTGAAGACCGAATCGTCGATGGCGACGTTCATCCGGTACGCGGAATAGTGCGCCGTCCCGATCGCGCGCGGAATGTGCGGGAGCGAGATCACGGCGCGCTGATCGGAGAGGACCGTGAACCCGTCCTCTTGCCGATAGCTCTGCTCGAGCGAGATCGTACCGCCGTTGTAGTAGTAGTACGTGAACTTGTCAATCGTCCAGTCCTGCGGATCGATCAGGACGTCCTCATGGTCGATCATCCCGCGGACGCGCTGAACCAAACGCAGCACGATGTCGCGGTGGTTTTGGAACTGCTCGTCGCCGGCGAGCGTAATCGTGAACTTCTTGTTCCACTCGCTCGGATCGCCGATGTCGGTATAGAGCTGCTCGAGCCCCTTGGCGTAGGACGGGACTTTCGTGAAGACGACCTCGTAGTTGTCGGGCCGCTTGAAATACGTCGTCCCTTCGAGCGCAGGATTGAGGAACGGTACGCCGGTGTGCAATCGAACGTCGACGTGCGCCTCGAACGACGTCAACGCCGGATTCCGGGAGACGACCTGCTGCACGATCTGTTGGGGCGTCTGCGTCTGGAACGCGACCGAGTCGCTCTCGGCAAAGGCGGCGAGCGTAGAGCCTGCGACGACCGCAATCGCTGCGACGACGGCGGCGATCCCACCGGCCAGCTTGCGCGCGCCCTTGACGCGACGGCGGCGCGCAGGCCGCGGGGGTTCCTCTTCCGGTGCGGTCGCTACGACCTTGAACACCCGGTCGAGGCCGGTGATGTCGAGCGCGCGCAACAAGTCCGGACGAGTGACGTGGACCTGCATCGCCCCGCCGACGTTCCGCAAGCGCCGCAAGCCGGCGATCAGCCCGTTCAGGACCCCGGCATCGAGCGCGGCGAGCTCGTCGAGGCCAACCGTGAGCGACGGCGTTTTGGTTGTCACGGCTTTGGTGACCGCCTCGCGAAGCTTGGCCGCTTCGTCTAAGGGGTCGCCGGCGCCGAGGTGGTGATACATGTGAATGCGAGGGTCCTATGAAAGTGAGTACTTGCATGCACACACTATCATGGTCACCTGTTGAATGCAAGCACTTACTTGCACACTATTTCGGGAGCGTCCCGTAGATGGAGCTCGCCGACCTTGCCCGCCAGAGCGGGCTCGAGCGGCCCTCGATCGTGGTCGAGCGCCTTTCTGACGGCCGCCACTGGACGCATGTGCCGGCGCGCACGCTCTACCCCGCCAGCATGATCAAGGTGCCGCTCGTCGCGGCGGCGCTCATCGATCTCGCAGAGGACCGGCTCGAAGAGCACGCGCGGGTGCGGGTCGGAGTGGCGAACGTTACCGCTAACGATCTGGATTCGCCGCTCGTCGCGGGCTACGAAGCCTCGCTCGAAGAGCTCTTCGCGCTGACGATCTCGCGGTCCGACAACGTCGGAACGAATCAGCTCTTCGATCTGGTCGGACGCGAGCGTGGAACGCGACTCGTCCGCGAGCGCCTCGGCCTGCGCGACACCTCCTTCCGCCGCAAGCTCTCCGGGGGCCATCCGCTGCTCGTCGATCCGCAGCAAACCGGCCGAAACGCGCATCCGGCCGTCGACGCTGCAACGCTCTTTCGCGCGATCGCGCAGCGGTCGTTCGCCGGAGCGGAGCGTCTGCACGGCTATCTCGAGCAGCAAGAATGGAACGCGAAGCTCACGGCCGGACTGCGGCCCGGCGACCGCTTCGCACACAAGACCGGCGACACCGACGAGGTTTCGCACGACGGCGGGATCCTCACCACCGTCGAGGGTGAGCGGTACGTTCTCGTCGTCTACAGCGCGAGTACGTCGTCCGAAGCGACCGACGCTCGTTTCGCCGAGCTCATGCGCAGGCTGCGCCCTCGGCTATGACGTAGTGGCCGACAGCCTCACGTCAGGAGAGTTCTCGCATGCGCCATGCCCCCTTGGTCGCGGCCGCGCTCGTCGGCGCCGCACTCCTCGCTTCGTCGCCGCTTTTCGTCGGCGCCGCGGGGAAAACGATCAAAGCCGGCGTCGTCGCCGACGTCACGGGCGGCGCCGCCGTCTACGGCGTCTCGCAGCGTAACGGTTATCAGCTCGCAACCGATGACATGAAGTCGAATCTGATCGACACCGGCGGAAACACGGTGACGTTCGACGTTCAGGACAGCGCGACCGACCCGAACCAAGCGGTCAATCTGTTCCAGCGGTTCACGACCGACGGCAGCGCGATCGTCCTCGGGCCGACCCTCTCGGCCGAAGCCTTCAAAGCGCAACCGATTGCCGTCCGCGCGAACGTCCCGGTGCTCGCCACCTCGAACACGGCGCCGGGGATCACCGCGCAGGGTCCGTGCGTCTTTCGCGACGCGCTCTCCGAAGAACAAGTCGTCCCGGCTACCGTCACGAA
>JAFAMS010000098.1 GCA_019233165.1 Vulcanimicrobiota bacterium
CAGGCACTGCTCGTCACGCTCTACGACCAGATCCTCAAAGCCGGCGTCAAAGTCTACGAAGAGTGGTTCGCTACCGCGATCCACGTCGAGGACGGCGCGGCGCGGGGACTGGTCGCGCTCGAGATGCTCACCGGCGAGCTGCACCTCGTCCGCGCCAAAGCGCTGATCGACGCCGCCGGCGGGCTCGGCCGGTTGTTCGAGCCGAGCACGAACGCACTGATCTGCACCGGCGACGGCTACGCGATCGCGTATCGTGCGGGCGCTCCGCTGATGGACATGGAGATGGTGCAGTACCATCCGACGACGCTCGCTGGGAGCGGTTTCTTGATGACCGAAGCCGCGCGCGGCGAAGGCGCGTATCTCCTCAACCGCGACGGAGATCGATTCCTCAAGCGCTATGCGCCGAATAAGATGGAGCTCGCCGCGCGGGACGTCGTCTCGCGCGCCGAGACGATCGAGATCGCGGAGGGACACGGGATCGACGGGAACGTGCTGCTCGACTTGCGCCACCTCGGTCGCGACGTGATCCTCAAGAAGCTTCCACAGATTCACGAGATGGCGCTCGATTATCTCGGGATCGACATGATCGAGCAGCCTGTCCCGGTCAGACCGGGTATGCATTACCAGATGGGCGGGATCAAGACGGACGCGAACGGCGCGACGCAAGTCCCCGGGCTCTACGCCGCCGGCGAGGTCGCTTGCGTCAGCGTCCACGGCGGAAACAGGCTCGGCGCCAACTCGCTGCTCGACACGATCGTCTTCGGGCGGCGCTCCGGGAAAGCGTCGGCCACGTACGTCAAAGGTCTGGCACCTTCGCGCGGGGGCGAAGAGCTGCTGCGCTCCGAGCAGGAACGGATTCGCGAGCTCCTGGCGCGGCCGTACACCGGGGAGACGCACGCGCGCCTGCGGCTCGAGCTCGCAACGATGATGGACAAGAATGTCGGCGTCTACCGCGACGCCGCCGGGCTCGAGGCCGGCCTTGCGAAGCTCGGCGAGATCAAAGCGCGCTACGCGCGGATCGCCGTCGGCGACAAGGGGAGCGTCTTCAATCAAGCCTTGACGTTCGCACTGGAACTGGGTTTCATGCTCGACTGCGCCGAGACGATCGTACGCAGCGCGATCGTGCGGACCGAGAGCCGCGGGGCGCAGGCGCGGACCGATTATCCCGAGCGCAACGACGCCGAATGGCTCAAGCACATTCTGATGACGTACCGTCCGGGCGCCGAACCGGAATGTTCCTATCTTCCCGTGACGATTACGCAATGGCAACCGGAGGTTCGCACCTACTAGATGCAGTTCACGATCGAAGTCGGCCGCTACAATCCCGACGGCATTTACGCGGAGAATGCGAAGCCGGGCGCCCCGTATCCGCCCCCTTGGCAACAAGCGCCGCCGCGCCGCTATCAGACCTATACGGTCGAGCTCCCCGAGTATGCGGTCGTTCTCGACGCGTTGATCGCGATCCGCGAATACCAAGACGAATCGCTCGCCGTGCGGTGCGCGTGCCGGAGCGCGATCTGCGGCTCGTGCGCGATGTGGATCAACGGCCACGCGAATCTCGCTTGCAAGAGCAAGCTCACCGAGTTCACCAAGGACGGCAAGACGCGCGTCGAGACGCCGCCTTCGATGCCGGTGATCCGCGATCTCGTTTGGGACATGAAGCCGTTCTGGGAGCAGCACAATAAAGTCAAGCCGTGGCTGGTCGGTAAACCGCTCGCCGATCCGTCGCAAGAGTACCGGGCCGATAACAGCCGGATGGAGGAGCTCATCCAGGAAGTGAGCTGCATCAGCTGCGGATGTTGTCTGATGGACTGCGAGTCGTACGCGGTGAATCCTGAGTTTTTGGGCCCGCACGCTCTCGCGAAAGCGTTCCGCTACGCCGGCGATCCGCGCGATGCGGAGACGAGAGAACGGCTCGGCGACTACAGCAAGCCCGGCGGGGTTTGGGACTGCACGCATTGCTACGAATGCGTCGCACAGTGCCCCAAGGGTGTCGCTCCGCTCGAACAGATCCTCAAACTGCGCCGAATGGCGGTCGACTCCGGCTTCACCAACAACGCCGGGACCCGCCACGCCGACGCGTTCGCAGACTCCGTCAAGCACAGCGGGCGCCTCAACGAGCTCACGCTCATGCCGCGCTCGACGGGCCTGTTCAACGTCGTCGGGCAGCTCAAGACGTTGCCGAGCGCGTTCAACATGGCGCGCGCCGGCAAGCTGCCGCCGCTGCTGCACAAGTCGATTCCCGGGGTAAAGCGGATCAAAGCGATCTTCGAACGTGTCGGAGGCAGATTCAAGTAATGCGCGTCGCCTTCTATCCCGGGTGCGTCTCGAAGGGCGCCTGCCCCGAGCTCTACGTCTCGGCCAAAGCGATCGCCGAGCCGCTCGGACTCGAGCTCGAAGAGCTCACCGAAGCTCCGTGCACCGGCGCCGGCGTCCTGAGCGAGCAGAACCCGAAGCTGGCCGACTCGCTTAACGGTCTCACCCTCGCGATGGCCGAGAGCAAGGGTGCCTCGCTCATGACGATTTGCAGCACGTGCCAAGGCGTGCTCTCGGCGACGAACCACCATCTCAAGACGGACACGGAACGTCTCGCCGGCGTCAACGCGACGATCGGCGATCAAGGCTACAGCTACGCGGGGACGACCTCCGTCAAACACTTGCTCTGGATTCTCTTCGAAGACGTCGGGCTCGATCGCATCCGCGCGTCGATCAAGCGGAAGCTCACCGGGCTCAAGATCGCGCCGTTCTACGGCTGCTACATTCTGCGCCCGGCCGAGTATCTCGGCTTGCGCGAACGCCCCGAGCGCAAGACGTACCTCGAGCAGCTGATCGGTCTCCTCGGCGCCGAAGCCGTCGAATACAGCGGCTCGACGAAGTGTTGCGGTTTTCCGATGGTCACCTTCAATCGCGACAAGTCGCTCGCGATGGGCGGGAACCACATCCTCGAAGCCAAGGACAAAGGTGCGGACCTCTTGGTCACGCCATGCCCGCTCTGCCACTTGAATCTCGACGGCCAGCAACCCGATGCGGCCCGCGTCCTGCGCAAAGACATCGGCGTCCCGATCTTCCATCTCCCGCAACTGCTCGGGCTCGCCTTCGGCTACAGTCCCGAAGAGCTGCGCCTCGACCACCACGTCGTCTCGACGAAGGGCGCGCTCGGAAAAGTCGAGCTAAAAGTCTAACGGCTCTCGCGCGCGAGTCCCCAGAGAACGGCGAGCAGCGCGACGAAAGCGAACGCCCCGAGCATCGGGTGTAACACGACGCCGATCAAGAACGACGCGCTCGCAAGGGCCAGCAAGACCGGCCACGGCGATTCGATCGAGAAGACACCGATCCGTTCGCCGGCGAGCTCGCTCGGAAGCCGCTGCTCGTCGCCGTCGAGCCGCGTCTTCTTCCGGCTCGCGACGAGATACGCGAAGACGCACAGAAAGCCCAACCCGAAGACGCCGAGCAGCACCGTTCCGGTGAGATCGCGGGCGAAAAACCAGTAGAGCCCCGCGACGGCGAGGCCGAAGGCGACGATCGAGACCGACATCCGCAGCGCAATCGTCATTCCGGAGAGTCTTTGGCATACTGCGGATAGTGCAGATCGAACGCCGGCCGCTTCGAGCGGATGGGGGGAAGGAAATCGAAGTTGAATTCCGGCGGCGGCGAGGACGTCGCCCACTCGAGCGTGTAGCCGCCGCCCCACGGATCGTCGGGGAGCGCCTCGCGTTTGCGCGACGATACGATCAGATTCCACACGAAGAGCGCGGTCCCGAGCGTGATCAAGAGCGCCCCGCACGATGAGAGAAGATTGAGCTCGCCCCAGCCGGGGAGCGCGGGATACGTGTAAATGCGGCGCGGCATCCCCATGAAGCCGAGGAACAGCATCGGGAAGAACGTCAGGTTGAACCCGAGGAACATGAGGACGAAGTGCGCGCGCCCCATCCGCTCGTCCAGCTTGCGTCCCCAAATCTTCGGGAACCAGAAATAGAGGGCCGCGAAGATCGCGAACATCGAGCCGCCGCCGAGCGTATAGTGAAAATGCGAGATGAGAAAATAGCTGTCCTCGGCATGGAAGTCGATCGGCGGCGACGCGACGTAAATCCCGGTGATCCCGCCGATGAGGAAATTGAGCATGAACCCGATTACGAACAGCATCGCCGTCTCGTAACTGATCGCTCCGCGCCACATCGTCCCGATCCAGTTGAAGAACTTGATACCGGTCGGTACCGCGATCGCGAACGACATGGCGGAAAAGAACGGATCGTCGACCGCGCCGGTGGTGAACATGTGGTGCGCCCAGACGCCCATCGATAGGCCAGCGATCCCGAAGGCCGACAGCACGAGCCCCGTGTAGCCGAACACCGGCTTGCGCGAGAACACGCCGACGACTTCCGTCACGACGCCGAACATCGGCAGAATCATCACGTAAACTTCGGGATGTCCGAAGAACCAGAACAAGTGCTGGTACAGAATCGGATCTCCGCCGCCTTGGATCACGAAGAACTTTGCGCCCGCGTGCCGGTCGAGCAGGAGCATGAAGAGCACGACCGTGAGCGACGGAAAGGCCATCAACACCATGATAGCCGTCGCGATCATGTCCCATACGAACACCGGCATTCGCCACATCGACATCCCCGGTGCCCGATAGACGATCGGCGTGACGAGAAAATTAATCGCCGTGAGGATCCCGGAGATGCTCGTCATCGCGAGGCCGATGATCCACAGATCTTGGCCGCTTCCCGCGGCGACTTGAACGTCGGAGAGCGGCGCGTACGCGGTCCAGCCGGCAGACGCCGCGCCGCCGGCGGTCAGCGCGCCCGAAAAGACGGTCAGGCCGCCGAGCAGGAAGAGCCAGTACGAGAAGGCGTTCAGCCGAGGGAAGGCCATGTCCGGCGCGCCGACGTGGATCGGGATCAGGTAGTTCGCGAGGCCAAAACCGAAGGGGGCGATGAATAAGAAGATCATCGCCGTTCCGTGCAGCGTGAACGCTTGATTGAAGGAATGCGGCCCTATGAGATTGAGCTGCGGACGCGAGAGCTGAAGTCGGATGACGTCGGCCAGGAAGCCGGCAAGCGCGAAGAAGCTCAGACTCGTCACCATGTAGAGGATGCCGATCCGCTTGTGGTTCGTGCTGACGAGCCACTCGATCACGACGAGCTCTTCCTCTCGGCCAGCCACCGCTCGAACGCGTCGGGCGCAACGACACGCACGTTGAAGGACATGTGCGCGTGGAAGGTGCCGCAGTACTCGGCGCAGCGCCCCGGATAACTCCCCGTCTTGGTCGGACTTAGATCGAAGGCGTTGACGCGTCCGGGAACCGCGTCGCGTTTGAACAAGAACGCCGGGACCCAAAAGGCGTGCACGACGTCGCTCGAGGTCAACCGGATCTCGGTGGTGCGGCCGGCCGGCAGCACCAGTTCGGGCGGCTCGCCTTCTTTCGCGTCGATTGCGACGTGACGCCGCGGATAGAGAAAGCGCCACGACCAGCGAAAGCCGACGACCTGTACGACCTCATCCGGCGAGACGACCAGGTTTTCGACGTGATGCTCGGCCGGATAGGTAATCGCGAAGAGGCCGCCGACGATCAGGATCGGGATCACGGTCCACGCGATTTCGAGCGGCGGATTCTCGTGAAACCGCGCGGCTTGCACGATCGCCGGGTCACGCCGGCGATAGGCGACCGACGACCACACGATCAGTCCGCCGACAATCGCGTACACGGCGATCGCCGGGAGTGTAAAAGCGATCCACACCCCGCGCAGCTCGCTCGACTGGAGGGTAGACGGAGCGGGCAGATCGCAACCGGCAAGAAGTACCAACAGCGGTGCGAGCGCGGCCCCGATTCGCGGGTACATGCACGGCATCGTACCCGTGAACGAAGCAAGCATCTCCGAAGAACGACTCGAAGTTCGCGGGCACGCGCTGATTCTCGGCGTCGTGCTCTTCCTTGCGTCGGAGCTGATGTTCTTCGCCGCATGGTTCGCGACGTATTTCGAATTGCGCGGTAACAGCCGGGTGTGGCCCCCGCCCGGCGTCCGGCTCGACCTCGTCGAATCGTCGATTGGGACGCTGCTTCTGGGCGCCTCGAGCCTGTTCGTCCTCTTCGCGCTACGCAGGATTCGCAAACGTCGTCCGCTGCTCGCCCGCGCGTGGCTCGCGGGGGCGATTGCCTGCGCCTGCGCGTTTCTCGCGTTGACGTTCCACGGTTGGACGAAGAACGGGTTCGGGATCGGAAGCCACGCGTATGGATCGACGTACTACGGCCTGACCGGCTTTCACGCGCTGCACGTGACCGCCGGCGTCATCGCCTTAACATACGTCCTCGTGGGGGCGAACAAACCCGCGTTCGCGGCGGCCGACGCCGCGGGGGCCGACGCGATCGGCTACTATTGGCATTTCGTTTTCGCGGTCTGGTTTCTCGGCATCTGGCCGCTGGTGTACTTCGTCAGATGAACGACCGCGAGCGCGCGGGCGGCCGCCTTGCCGCCGCATTCCTCGTGCTTTCGATCGCCGGAAGTGTCGCGTTCGCCGCGGGGTTCGCGCTCGATGCGTCGACGCAAATCCTCGGTCTCGGGCTGGGGACGGCGTTCTTGGCGCTCGCAGGTACGCTCGTCGTCTGGTCGCGGATGCTGATGCCGCACGAGCAAGTCGCCGACCCGCATCATCCGCTGCGTTCGCCGCAACCTCTCCGCGACGAAGCGACTGCATCGCTGGAAGAAGGGGCCGAACAGATCGTGGGCCGTCGCCGCTGGCTCGTTCGACTCGGGTATGCGGCGCTGGGGTTTCTCGGACTCGCAGCACTCTTTCCGATCCGTTCGCTCGGACCTAGCCCCGCCGGCAAGGTGGGCCGGAGCAATTGGCGCGACGGACTGCGGCTCGTTCGCGAAGACGGAAGACTCGTTCGCGCCGGCGAGATCGACACCGGCAGCGTCGTCACGGCGTTTCCGGAAGGCTTCACGGGACGCAACAACGAGAACGCGATGGCGAACGACGCGGTAATGCTCGTCCACGTCGACGCGAGCGCGCTGCAATTACCGGCCGCTCGCGCGGACTGGGCGCCGCAAGGGTTCATCGCCTACTCGAAAGTGTGCACGCACGCCGGTTGCCCCGTCGCGCTTTACCGTCAAGGTCCGCAGCAGCTGTTCTGCCCCTGCCATCAATCGACGTTCAACGTCCTCGACGGCGGAAGCGTCGTCTTCGGTCCGGCCGCGCGCGCCCTCCCGCAGCTTCCGCTGGCACTCGAAGCGGACGGCTCGCTGCGCGCCGGCGGCCCGCTCTCGGATGCGGTCGGACCGGATACCTGGGGCTGATGATCCGGGCGCTCGTCGGCTGGCTCGACGACCGGTTGGGCGCCGCGCCTTTCCTGCGCTCGGCGCTGCGCAAAGCATTTCCCGACCATTGGTCGTTCATGCTCGGGGAGCTCGCTGCGAATTGTTTTTTCTTCATCCTGGCGAGCGGAACGTATTTGGCGTTCTTCTTCCATCCGAGCGACGCCCACGTCGTCTATCACGGTCCCGTGCGATCCCTCGACGGGCGCACGATGACCGCCGCATACGCCTCGATTCTCCGCCTTTCGTTTGAGACGCAGGCGGGTCTGTTGGTGCGCCAAGCGCATCACTGGTGCGCGCTCGTCTTTGCGGCCGCCGTGGTAACGCACATGTCGCGCGTGTTCTTCACGGGAGCCTTCCGCAAGCCGCGCGAACTGAATTGGCTCATCGGCGTGACGATGTTGCTGCTCGTGATCGCCGACGGATTCACCGGCTATTCCCTCCCCGGCGACGCCCTCTCCGGAGCCGGGTTGCGGATTGCGAACGCGGTCGCGCTCTCGATACCTTTGGTCGGTTCGTGGCTCGCGTTCTTGGCGTTCGGCGGCCCCTACCCGACCGCCGAGCTAACCGCGCGGCTCTTCCCGATCCACATTCTGTTCATCCCGGCGCTGCTCGCGACGCTGATCGGAGCGCACCTGTCGATTCTGTGGCATCAGAAGCATACGCAGTTTCCCGGAGCTCGACAACGCGAGAACAACGTCGTCGGTTCGCCGCTTTGGCCGACGTACGCCGTGAAGTCCGGCGCGCTCACATTGGCGACGTTCGGGATACTCCTCTTGCTCGGCGGCCTTCTCGAAATCAACCCCGTCTGGGAGTACGGCCCGTACGATCCGTGGACGACGGCCTCTCCGGCGCAGCCTGACTGGTATGCGGGATGGCTCGAAGGTGCGCTCCGGATCGGACCGCGCTGGGCGATTCATATCGGGTCGCACACAATCGGTGCGCCGTTCTGGCCGGGCGTCGTGCTTCCGCTCGCGCTCTTTTCGGTGCTCTATGCATGGCCGTTCGTCGAAGCGTTCCTGACGCGCGACCGCGCGGAGCACGAGCTGTTGCAGTTTCCTTGGCAGAACCCGTTGCGGGTATCGTTCGGCGTGTGGGCGCTCGGAATCGGCGGCTCGCTCTTGGCTGCCGGCAGCGACGACGTGCAGGCCCGCCTCCTTCACGTCTCGGTCCAAAGCCTTGACTGGTTCGACCGCGTCGAGCTCATCGTCGCGCCGGTCATCGCGGCTGTCGTCGCGTGGAGCGTCTGCCGAGAGTTGCAATCGCGACACGCGCACGAAAAACCGGAGCGCGTTCTGCTCTACCGGAACCGGGAGGGGGGCTACGAGGAAGGATGATCGCGCTGCTCGCGGCGACGCTCTCGCTCGCGGTCGTTTCGTCGGATCTCGATCGCCGAGGCGCCGACCTCTATGCGGTCAATTGCGTCACCTGTCACGGCGCAGATTTGGGCGGCACGGCGAATGGGCCCAGCCTCCAAGGCGTCGGCGCCGACGCCCTTGACTTCTATCTTTCGACCGGACGCATGCCGCTCGAAGTCCCCGGCACCGAACCGCTCCCCGCACCGCCGCTGTTCGGGCGCGAGCAGATCTCGGCGCTCATCGCGTACGTGCTCGCGCACGGCGGCGATGCGAACGCCCAAATTCCACAGGTTCGAGCGAGCGACGATCTCGCGCGCGGGCGCGTCCTCTTCGAAGAAAACTGTCAAGCCTGTCACGGCGCGCGCGGCGACGGCGCGGTTACCGGATTCGGCTGGATCGCGCCGCCGCTGAACCCCGACGATCCGACGCAAGTCGCGGAAGCCGTCAGAATCGGCCCCGGGATCATGCCACGGTTCGGGCCGCACGAAATCGACGGAGGCGATCTGGACGCGCTCGTCGCGTACGTCGTCTCGCTTCGCAAACCGCCGGATGCCGGCGGATTCTCGGTCGGGAGCGCGGGTCCGGTCGGGGAAGGGCTCTTCGCTTGGATTTTCGGCGTCGGCGGAGGGATTCTGCTGATGCTTCTGGTCGGCGAAACGCTGAAGCGGACCTAGACCTCGGCGGTCCGCATCTTCGGAAGCTCGTCTTCGACGAACGATTCGAGGATCGAGTCGATGCTGCTATCGGCGTGCAGACCCATCCGCTCCGCGCGCTCGGCTTTGACCGCACGCGGCCAGGTGTCGACGATCCGTTGAATCGCCGGATCGGGGCGCATTGCAATTCGTTTCGCAGCTTCTTCGCCCCCGATGCGGCCGACGGCGGCGATCATCTCGCGGACCGAGACGGAGAGCGCGGGGAGCAACAGCGAGCGATGGGTCCCGAGCGCTTGCGCCGGTGCCTCCCATGCGAGCTCGATACACCCGAGGAGGCGGCGTACCGACATCAGCGGCATCACCGAATCTTCCCGCACCGGGCAGAGCGCGGGGTGGCCGAGGAGCGGTTCGCGCAAAATCGTCGACGCGAAGGTGGACGCAGCGAGATTCGGTTCTGGCCGAACGACGATCGTGGGGAAACGCAAGGCGCGGCCGTCGAGGAAACCCTTGCGGCTGTAATCGCTGACGAGCAGCTCGCCGCACGCTTTTTGCGCGCCGTACGACGTTTGCGGATAGAGCGGCGTTGCGTCGTCGATCGCCGGCGGAAGCTCGCCGCCGTAGACCGCTTCGCTGCTGCCGAAGACGACTCGCGGAGGCTTCGATAAGCGCCGACAGGCTTCAAGGACGTTTCGCGTTCCGTCGAGATTGACGCGCATCCCCAGGTCGAAATCGGCCTCGGCACCGGCGCTGACGACGGCGCCGAGATGAAAGACGTCGGTCGTCCCTTCGGGGATCGCGGCGTCGACGTCAACTCGATTCGCGATGTCGCCCGAGATTTGCTCGACGCGCGGATCGGCTGCGACCGCGTCGTCGAGCGAGCGCACGTCGAAGAGCACGAGCTTCTCGAGCTCCGCCTTACGCAGGAGACGGGCGGCGAGGCGACGCCCGATGAAGCCGCTCCCGCCGGTGATTGCGATTCGCATGGGGCCCAGGGATTCGCCCCTACCCGGGCGGATACCACCGCACGACAGGAGGCCGCCGAATGCATTTTCAGCAGTTCTTCCTCAGCTGTCTGGCTCAGGCGTCGTATTTCATCGGCTCCGAAGGCGTTGCCGCCGTCGTCGATCCGCAACGCGACGTCGAATTATATCTCAAGGAAGCCCGTGACGGCGGCTTTGAGATCAAATACGTGATCGAAACGCATCTCCACGCGGACTTCGTCTCCGGGCATCACGAGCTGGCCGAACGAACCGGGGCGGAGATCTACCTCGGCGCCCGCGCCGGCGCGCGCTTTCCGCACGTCGGCGTTCGCGACGGCGACGAGATCCGGTTCGGCACCTGCCGGTTGCGCTTTTTGGAGACGCCGGGGCACACGCTCGAAAGCATTAGCGTCGTCGTCTTCGATGACGCCGTATCCACGGAGATCCCGCGCGCCGTCCTCACCGGCGATACGCTCTTCATCGGCGACGTCGGACGCCCCGATCTCGGCGGCGAGCCTCGCGAGCTGGCGGGGATGCTGTACGACAGCCTTCACGTCAAGTTGTTGACCTTGCCCGACGACGTACAAGTCTTTCCCGCGCACGGCGCCGGCTCGCTGTGCGGCCGCGCAATGAGCGAGGATCGCAGCTCGACGATCGGCCGCGAACGCGCGACGAACTATGCCCTCAAAGCGCCGGACAAACCGACGTTCGTCGAGCTGCTGACGAGCGAGCTTCCGGAACGGCCCGGCTATTTCGCGCGCGACGTCGAGATCAATCGCTCGGGTGCGGCCCTCTTGAGCGAGCTCGAGGAGCGGCCGCTTTCTCCCGCCGAAGTCGCGGTCGCGCAAGCCGGAGGCGCAATCGTGCTGGACACGCGCGACGAAGACACATTCGGCGAAGCGCACGTCCCCGGCGCCGTCAACATCGGTTTGGGCGGACAGTTCGCATCGTGGGCCGGGACGATCGTCGGCTTGCAAGTCGACATCGTGATCGTCGCCGACGACGAAGAGCACGTGCGCGAGACGCGAACGCGTCTGGCGCGCGTCGGGATCGACCGTGCGGCCGCGTACCTCAAGGGCGGGATGCGCGCGTGGACCGATGCCGGGATGCCGCTCGCTTCGATCCCGCAGCTCGACCCGGACGCGTTCGCGCGCGGCATCGAAGAACGGGGCGTGCAGCTCGTCGACGTTCGCCGGCCGGCGGAGTGGTCGGCCGGCCACATGCCGTCGGCGGTGCACATCCCTCTCAATCGTTTGCTCTCGTCCCTGGAGACGCTTGACAAGGATCGTCCGGTCGCGGCGTATTGCAAAGGCGGCTACCGGAGTGCGATTGCGACGAGCCTGCTCCGGCGCGCCGGCTTCCGCGAAGTCGTCAACCTGCGCGGCGGCTTCGACGCCTGGTCCGAGGCCGTGCACGCCTGAATCCCGGAGTCGCCGGCGCGGCGCGCTATTTCGACGACGGCTCCTTCGCGGCCGATCTCGCGCGTCGCGTCGCGATCCCGACGGAGAGCCAAGGTGCGCCGCGACTCGACGTTCTGCGCCGTTACCTCGAAGACGAGATGCGTCCGGCGTTCGAGCGTTGCGGCTTCACTTGCGCGATCCTCACGAATCCGAGCGGCGCCGGCGACTTCTTCTTTGCCGAGCGTCACGAA
>JAFAMS010000322.1 GCA_019233165.1 Vulcanimicrobiota bacterium
ACCGGGTTCTACGGCGGACAGACGATCGATCCGCATCTCTTGGAGACCGTCGAGGTCGTCAAAGGCCCGGGCGTTATCGCAGACAACATCAACTATGCGATTAACGGAAGCGTGAACTTCCGGACGCTCGAGCCGACGCGAAAGCCGGCCGCTTCGTTCGATCTCGGGATCGACCGCTGGGGAGGTCAGTTCTCGAACTACCGCTTTACGGGGACCACCGGCGACAGCCACCTCGGCTGGGCGTTCGATTACTCGATCGACGGCACGCCCGGTCCGCTCAAATCGTACAACACCTACATGCAGGCGTTCCCGGGCCGCTCGCCTGCGATCGGGAATCCGAACTTGGATCCCACGATCAACGGACAGGTCCCGTGTCCCGGAAAGAGCTGTTTCGGAACGACGATCCCGATCACGGGCACCAACGTGTATGCAAACTCGTATACCAACCTGCCTTTCACCTATTGCTGCCTTCCCATCGACAGCACGTACTCGAACAAATCAGAGCTTGCGAAGATTCGTTGGCGCTTCTCGCAGAACACGTCGATCACGGCTAGCTACGTCGGTCAGCAGTCGTGGTATAACGACACCGGCTCGCAGATCTACACCGCAAGCAACATTTTCTTCACGCCGCCCGCGGGCTACACGGGGTCGCTTCCCGCCGGTTCGCAGATCCCGTGTTGCGGGCAGGCCTTCCCGCAATATGCCGTCGGCTCGCAGTCGATCTTGCAAGGCGAGTTCCGCACCACGTTCAAGAATACGAGCGTCCTCGCGCGGTATTACGCAGGGTACGTCCGCACGGAGCTCGACACGCCGACGCAGGTCCCCTCGAGCAACACGCTCAACGGTCTCACGCTCTACGGCGGAGTACCGTTCGGAGCCTCGACGACCCCGACGATCTTCAACGGATTGCCGAATTCAACGGTCTTCAGCCCGAACAGCTCGAACTCGGTTTTCATTCTCGATCAGCTCGGCGGTGCGACGCTCCAGATCAATCAAACCGCGGGACAGAATCTGTACACGCTGTCCTACGACGTCACGGGTGAGAAGTCGACCGCGAGCGTCGGATTCTTCCTGCCGAACTTCGCGAATCTCCTCACCGCCCCGCCGAACTACTTCATCGCGAACTTCGTCCCGACGGGCTCGAGGCAGAATTATCGCACGCTTTCGGGCCGCGCTCTCTTGACGATCAACCCGAAGCTCACGGTCGATCTGAGCGACTACCTGCTCAACTACACGAGCACCTACAGCACCGACGGCGGCACGACGTTCCAATCGAGCACCCACGCCTACAACGCTCCGCGCGCCGCCGTTACGTATCGGCCGAACACCGACCTGATCTATCGTCTCTCGCTCGGCTCCTCGGTCGCGCCGCCCTACATCCGCCAGATCTCCTCCGGGACGTTCCCGCCGAACCCGAACAGCCTCTCGAACCCGCAATTCTTCACCCAAACGGTGAACTCCGGAAATCTCGCGCCGGAGACCGCGTTCGGCTACGATCTAGGCGCGGACTGGCGATTCGGGAGCCCGGCGATGCGCCGAACGGGTCACGACGTGCTCCTCAGCGCCGACGGCTACCTCACGTATCTCAAGAATCAGTTCTACACGACGACGACGCTGACCAATCCGGCGTACTCGTCGCCGCTCTATCCGGCGTTCCCGCCGCTGCCGCTCTACACGACGTCGACGGTCAACATCGGTCAGGCGCAGTATCAGGGGCTCGAGCTCACGGCACGCGTCGCGCCGCCGGTGGGATGGGGAGCGACGTTGCAAGGCGCGCTGATCCGGGCGTACGTGTACAACCTTCCCGCCGGCTTCTATAGCCAGCCCGGCGTGCCGGGAGCATCGGCGAACCTTGCCGTTATCCCGAACATCAACTTCCAGGGCTCGGCCGCAACCGGCGGACAGAACGGCATCTGGACCGGTTCGGGCCAAGGTCGCGTTCCGTACGCGCAGGGCTACGGCGAGCTCAACTATCACTGGGCGTCCGGAATCTATGCGAACGTCGGCTCGACGTATTACGGGAACAACAACTCCTACAACTGGCCGGCGTTCTTCGTCCTCAGCGCGAGCCTTCGTCTGCCGGTTTGGAAGAATGCGTCGTTCCAAATCTCCGGCGACAACCTGACCGGCGTTCACAACTCGGTGCTCCCGTGCATCGATTGCGGCATCCCGGTCGTGTTGGCAAACGGTCAGGTCGGCAAGTCCGTCGGCGTGAACTACGGTCCGGCGACGTATCGGCTCAACTTGCACTGGGATCTCTAGCGACCATCACTCCTTCCTAAGCGCAAGGCGCCGGGCATGCGTGCGGCGGAGTAATCCGCGGTGCTGCGAATCATCGCCCGGCGCCTTGCTTTCCTCGTCGTAGTCGTCGTCGGCGTCACCTTCATCACGTTCATGATCTCGCACGTACTCCCGGGCGATCCGGCGCGAATGCTCGCCGGTCCGCGCGCCGAGCCGCAGCTCGTCGCGCAAATTCGCGCGCAGCTCGGGCTCGACAAACCGCTCCCCGTACAGTACGTGACGTACATGCAGCGCGTCGCGCACCTCGACTTCGGCAAGTCGGTCGTCACCGGGCGTCCGATCTCGGCAGAGCTCGCGGTTCGGATTCCCGCGACGCTGGAGCTGATGTTGACGGCGCTCTTGACGGCGTTGGTCTTCGGGATTGGGCTGGGAACGCTCGCGGCGGTGAAGCGAGATACCTGGATCGACCAAGCCGTCCGCGGCGTCGCCGTCTTGGGGATCTCGATGCCGACGTTCTGGCTCGGGCTGCTCTTGATCTTGTTCTTTTACGGAAAGCTCGGAATCTTGCCCGGCTCCGGCCGAATCGGCGGCCTTCCGCCGCCGGGCGTTACGGGTTTCTATCTCGTCGACGCGTTGCTAGCCGGAAACGTCGCGACGTTTCTCGACGCTCTCTCACACCTCGTTCTGCCGGCGGCGACGCTTGCGATCGTCGAGATAGGAGGGATCGCGCGGCTCGTGCGCTCGTCGATGATCGACGTGTTGGGCGAAGACTACGTTTTAACCGCGCGTGCGAGCGGGCTGCGCGAATCGGTCGTGGTCCTGCAAGTCGCGCTCCGCAACGCGCTCATCCCGTTCGTCACGCTCTTCGGGCTCTCGCTTGCCTCGGTTCTCTACGGCTCGGTCGTGACCGAAACCGTCTTCGCGTGGCCGGGGACCGGAAAGTACGTCGTCGACTCGATCTTCAACTTGGACTTCGCGGTCGTTATGGCGTTCGCGCTCATGGTCTCGATCGCGTACGTCGTTGCGAACCTCGCCGTTGACCTGACGTACGCCGTCCTCGATCCTCAAATCCGCGAGGTTGGATGATCGCCGAGCGAGGTGCGGCCCTCGACCGGCTCTTCGACGAGCTGCTCGGCGCGCCGGATTGGAGCCGCCGGCCCGGCGTCGTCTACGCGCTCGTTGCCGGAGACGAAGTCGTCCACGAGCGCGCTTACGGTCTGGCGCACCTCGATTTCGCGCTCCCGATCTCCGCCGGGACGCGCTTTCCGATCGCGAGCATCACAAAAACCTTCGCGGCGATGCTCGCGACGATGTTGGCCCACGAAGGGAAGCTCGATCTCGACGCGCCGGCGCGCGCGTATCTTCCGGAACTTCATCCGTTCGAGCCTCCGGTCCGCGTCCGGCACCTGCTCTCGATGACGAGCGGGATCCGCGAGGAGTACGGGCTGGCGATGATGGCGAGCGGCGAGGCCTACGGTCCGCGGACCTGCGCGCAGACGCGGGGGCTGATCCTGGCGCAGACGACGCAGAATTTTCCGGCCGGACGCGACGTGCTGTACTGCAATTCGAACTATTCGCTGCTCCACGGCATCCTCGAATCGGTCGGGGGCGCCGATTTCGGCGAACTGTTGCGCGTGCGGATCTTCGCGCCCCTGGGACTGCACGACACCGCGTTCGAGGCGAATTTCCGCCCCGGAAAGCGCGAAGCCGCCGGCTACGAGCTCGAGGGCGAGCGTTGGCGGCCGTTCGACCACCGGATCGAGATGTCGGCGTCGGGCGGGATCGTCTCGACGCTACGCGACTTGCAGGCGTGGCACCGCAACGTCCGGCGCAACCTTCTCGAGCCGCGCGACCTCTTCGAACGATTGACGGCGCCGTTGACGCTCGATTCCGGACGGCGCAGCGACTACGCCCTTGGGATACAGGTACAGCGCTACGCCGGCCGCACGGTCGTCGGCCACTCGGGCGGGATCGGTCCGTATGCATCCGAGTACCTTTTCTTCCGCGACGACGACTTCGCCGTAGTGTTGCTCGCGAATCAAAACGAAACGAATTGGTACGAACGCGCGCGGGAGCTGGGGCTGGCGTGGCTCGATCCGGACGCGGAGGCGCCGACCCGCCCTCGCCGGGGAACGGCGCTGTGGAGCGCCGACTACGGCGACCTCGCGTACGGACGCGCGTATCGCGTCGAACGGGTACCGGGCGGTCTGCGGCTCGAGGACCGCGTGTTCCACGAGACTCCCGAGCGGGAGTTCATCAAGCCGAACGCCGTGCAGCGCGAGAAGATCTTCGCGCTCGATCGCAACGACGACGGCCCGCCGCAGGCGCTTGCGTATGACGATGGAAACCGGCGCGTCGAGCTCCGTTGCGCCGCATTCGCGCCCGAGACTTCGGAGCTCGATACGTACGTCGGGACGTATCGAAGCAACGACATTCCGGGCGCCCACCGGATCTGGCGCGAGGGCGGACGGCTGCTGCTGCACGTCGGCGACGGCTTTCCGCCCGGAAGGATCGTCGCGCTTGCGCCGGTCGTCCCCGATCTCTTCCGCGCGCTCGATCCCGATGACGGCAAGCC
>JAFAMS010000436.1 GCA_019233165.1 Vulcanimicrobiota bacterium
CCCCCGCGGCGCCGCCGCGCCAAACGGGCCCGACGGCGTGAATCACCCAGCGGGCCGGAAGCGCGAACGCCGGCGTGACGCGGACTTCCCCCGTTGGACAGTTCGGATACTGCTTGCAAGCTTCGAGCAGCTGCGGACCCGCGGCGCGATGAATCGCACCGTCAACTCCCCCGCCGCCGCGAAGGCGTTCGTTCGCGGCATTGACGATCGCGTCGACCGGGATGAGCGTGATGTCGCCGACGACGATCTCCGGTTGCATGCGAACGGGTTCGCGTTCCGGCGGGGTCCCTCCGGCGACCAGCGAAGCGCCGCGGAATGCTCACCAGCGTAGCCACGCGCTTCGCAGAGGCGCGTCTCTTCGTCCCGGACGTCTTTACGGACGAGCGCGGTTACTTCAAGGAGACGTACTCGCGCCGCAAATACGAGGCGTGCGGGCTGCGCGACGTTTTCGTACAAGACAATGTCTCGCGTTCGCACCGCAACGTCTTGCGGGGGATGCATTACGACCTGCGGCTGGCGAAGCTGGTCCAGTGCATCGAAGGAACGATCTTCGACGTCATCGCCGATGCGCGCGAAGGCTCTCCGACGTATCTGCAGTGGGAATCTTTCGAGCTGAGCGAGGAAAACCACCGACAGCTGTACGTTCCCGCGGGCTTCGCGCACGGGTTTTTGACGCTCTCGGACGAAGCGCTCGTTTCGTATAAGCAGACGGAGCATTACGATCCCGCGCACGAGCGGGGGCTCGCCTGGGACGACCCGGCGCTCGGGATCGTCTGGCCGCTGGACGGCACACCGATCGTTTCGGGGAAAGACAGAACGTGGCCGCATCTCTGATCGCCTATCCCTTCGGACCGGCCGGCCGCGAGCTGCCGCGCGTCGGGCAAGGATCGTGGCAGATTCCTGAGCGCGGCGCCGCGGCGGAAGAAGCGAAGCTCGCGCTCCGTCGTGGAATCGAGCTCGGAATGGTGCACGTCGACACCGCCGAGATGTACGGCGACGGGCGCGCCGAGGAGCTGATCGGCGAGGCGATCCAGGGTCTGCCTCGTGTCGAGCTGTTCATCGTCAGCAAAGTTCTCCCGTCGAACGCCAGCTACCAAGGCACGTTGCGCGCCTGCGAACGCTCGCTGAAGCGGCTGCGGACCGATTACCTCGACGCGTATCTCTTGCACTGGCGTGGTTCGCAACCGCTCGCGGACACGATGCGCGCGCTCGAGAAGCTCGTCGACGACGGCAAAATCCGTTCGCTCGGGGTCAGCAACTTCGACGTCGAGGACTTGGAGGAAGCCGAAGAAGCGCTGGAACGGCATCCGATCGCGTGCAATCAAGTTCTCTACCATCCTTGGGAGCGCGGGATCGAGCATCGCGTCGTCCCGTGGTGCGAGAAGCAATCGGTCGCGATCGTCGCCTACACGCCTTTCGGGCGGCGCTCCCTACCCGACGCCGCGACTCCGCAGGGCAAGCTCCTTTCAGAGCTCGCTGCGAAGTACGCCGCGAGCGTGCACGCGGTCATCTTGGCATTTCTGACGCGCCGCAACGGAACGTTCGCAATCCCGAAAGCCGCGAGCATCGCGCACGTCGAAGCGAACGCGAAAGCGAACCAATTTCGCTTGGACGACGCGGAGATCGCGCAGGTCGAAAAGGCTTTCCCACGTCCGCGCTCGGCCGAACTGCGGATGATCTAGCCGCGCTCAAAGCGCGGCTGCGGCGACAAGCGCGCGAGCTCGGCGCGGTCGAGCTGCGCGTTGCCGCGGCGGCTCCCGACGAGCTGACGCGCGAGCGGATGATCGGCTCGTTCGAGCGCGGCGATTTGGAGACGTGGAGGTACGGCTCGGCGTACGCGGCGTCCGCATCGGATCCGTCCCGAGTTCTCCGAGATGCGAAGGCCGTCGTTTGCGTCGCGGTCGCCTACGGCGCAGAACCGCCGCCGAACCGTCCTCCGCTCACCGGTCGCGTGTCAAACTATGCATGGCCGCAGGACTACCACGCGACGCTGCGCGGGCTGCTCCTCGAGCTCGCGTCGACGATCGACGCGTATGCCGGCGCGCCGGCGACGAAAATCGCTTGCGACACGGCCCCCCTCGCCGAGCGCGCCCGCGCGGCCCAGGCCGGGGTCGGATGGATCGGAAAGCACACGAATCTGATCTCGCCGGCCGCCGGCTCGTACGTTTTTCTCGGTGAGATCGTGACGACGGTGCCGCTCGCGGCCGACCCGCCGGTCAAGAAAAGTTGCGGAAGCTGTGCGCGCTGCGTCGCGGCCTGCCCGACCGGAGCGTTGCGCGGGGACTACACGATCGACGCACGCCGCTGCATCTCCGACCTCGTCCAACGGACCGGCCCGATCCCCCGCGCGATGCGCCCCCTGGTCGGCGACTGGGTTTGGGGATGCGACCTCTGTCAGATCGTTTGTCCGCCCACGCAGCAGGCCGCAGGCTCGAGGCTCTCCCCCTTTGGAGCGCCGGCCCACGAAAGCGCGTACCCGGACCTCATCGCACTTCTACATTTGAAGAGCGCGGAATACCGCAGGCGATACCGGCGCTCGGCCATTGGTTGGCGCGGCGCGGCCGTTCTGCGGCGCAACGCGGCAATCGTCTTGGGCAACCTGCTCGATCGGGCTGCGGTCCCGGATCTCTCGCGCGCGCTGGGGAGCGATCCGCATCCGATGGTCCGTGGCGCGGCTGCCTGGGCGCTCGGCCGGATCGCTTCGCCGCCCGCGCTGGAGGCATTGCGAGCGGCGGCCCGCACGGAGAGCGACGCAGACGTTCTGAGCGAGATTTCATCGGCGTCCCGAGGAAATGTGGAACCGCCACCCGAGCGCTCCCCGTTAGAGCCGATGTGAACCGCAAGAAATTTTTCCTCGCCCCCGTTTTCGTCCTCACAGCGCTGCTCGCGGGAGCGAGTGCCGCACCCGCGCAGACGTCTGCTATCGACGGTCTCATCAAACGGATGAGTCAGGTCAACTCCGGCCTGCAGTCGTACACCGCGACGACGCACGTCGACGTCACGCTCCACACGCTCCTCGGTTTGGCGCCGGCGCTTGACGGAACGTATTACTACAAACAGCCGGACAAACAGGCGATCGTCTTCGATACGGTTCCCGCCGTCGCGCAAGCGTTTCAACGGGTGTATCCCAAGTTCGATCCACCCTCGAGGTGGCCGGCCGATTACAAGATCGCACTGCTCAGCTCCGACGCTTCGACGACGACGTTGCGCATGGTGCCGAAAAACGGCGGCCGCGTGGCGCATCTCGACGTCAAAATCGATAACGCGAACGCGACGCCGACGTCGTACACCTGGACGTACACCGACGGCGGCTACGTGACGTTCGATCAGCAGTACGCGCAGATCGGCGGAAATTATCTCGTCAAGTCGCAATCGGGAAAAGTCGAGCTGCCCTCATACAAGGCCGACGTCGTCACGTCGTTCTCGAACTTCAAGGTCAACGTTCCGATCCCGGACAAGGTGTTCGAAGGCGGCTGAGCGCCGGCGCTAGGGAACGGCCTTGCGAAAGAAGGCGAGCATCCCGCGCTTTTCGGGCATGATCCGAAACTCTTCGAATCCCCACGCCTTCACCTGAGCGATCGCACGCGGCTGATCCATCGAGATGCAAAACGTGAGCGTCTTGATGTTGCGCTTGCGCGCGATCTGTTGGATCTCGTCGATGAGTCGCTCCGCGACCTGAGCCGGCGCGCCTTTGCGCGTCCGGAGCATCTCCATCATCGCGACGTCGATCCCGTTCGCGGTCTCCGGATCGTTGTAGCCTTCGGGGAGCCGGAAGACGACTTGCACGGTGCCGAGGATCCCTTTGTCGTCCTCGGCGATGAGAATCAATCGCCGATTCCCCTGTTGTTCTGCGAGCCAAAGGCGCGCGCGGTCGACCCAGGTGTGTCCGGGAGGCGGCGGCCCCGAGAGGATCCCCTCGCTGACCAAACGCTCGGCGTCGCGCGGGATCGCGAACCGAATGAAGACTCTCGAAGCCACGTAGTCTGTTTTGCGACCAGGGGGAGGCTAGTTCCCGCTTTCTCGAATGGCGAGGGATGCTCGGCGCGCTTCGATCGCTGCTCTTCGTCGCCGCGTTGAGTGCCGTCGTCGCCGGCTGCGGGAAGCAAGTACGGGCGGCGGTTTCGGCCGCCTCACCGGCGCCCGGCGCGACTTCCGCAGATGTCGCTAAGGGTCGCGAACTCTACGCTGCGCGATGCGCGTCGTGCCATGGACCGACCGGAGTAGAGGGCGGAATCGGACCGAGTTTGCGCGGCGAAATGAAGCGACGGACGCGAACTGCAATCGCCGCCGCGATCGAGAATCCGGTGCCTCCCATGCCGAAGCTCGCTCCCGCCGTCTTGACTCGCCGCGATGTTGCCGACGTCGCCGCGTACGTAGAGACGCTCTAGGCGGTTTCGCTCCCCCAATGGCGCGCACCATCGTGGCGTTCACCCGCGACCTGCGACTCGACGATCACGCGGGACTCGCGATCGCCGGGCGCAGCGCCGCGATCGTCCCGGTCGCGGTCGTCGACCCGATCGCCGCGGCACGTTTGCGCAGCTCGCCCCGGCGCGCCGCATACTATTGCGGCGCGCTCGCAGCGCTCGAGCGGGAGATCGCAATCCGCGGAGGCCGGTTGATCGTGCGTCGCGGGCGCACGGGCGTTGTATTGCGTTCGCTCGCGCGCGCAGTCGGCGCGTCCGGCGTCGTGTGGACCGCCTCGTACGACGCGAAAGGCGTTCGCGCCGACCGCGACGTCCAAGAGTTGCTCGAGGAAGCGGGGATTCGTGCCCTGATCGTGCACGACGCTCCGTCGGTCGCACCCGAAGAGACCGGCGGCGAGCGACGCGGATATCGCGCCTTCGTCCCATATTTCGAGCGCTGGCAGCAGCAGGACGTCGTCCCGTACGATACCTCGCTGTGCGGCTTCGAGCGACTCGACGTCGGAAGCGAGCCGCTCCCCGTCCCGGCGGAGTTCGGTTCCCGGTACGAGACGGGCGAGGGAGTCTCGCCGCACGCAGTCCGCACAAGGTTCGAGCGGTATCTCGAGAGCGAGATTTTGCACTACGCGCTCGCGCGCAACGCGCCCGCGGACGGCGAAACCTCCCATTTGAGCGCGCCGCTCTCGTTCGGACTGATCGGCGCTAGGACCGTCGCTGCGGAGGTGCGCTCGAGGCGCAACGATCCCTTACTGCTGGCGGAGGAACGGCTCTCGCTGAGCCTCTTTCTCCGCGCCCTGGCACAGCGCGATTTTTTCTTGCAGCTCGCCTACTTTTTCGAAACCCTCGACGAGTCTCCGCTGCAGGAGAAGATGCGACGGTTCCATTTCGAGCGTTCGCACGCGTCGCTCGACGCGTGGCGCGCCGGGCGAACGGGTTATCCGCTCGTCGATGCCGGCGTCCGCGAGCTGCGGGCGACGGGATGGATGCATCCGCGGCTGCGCGCAATCGTAGCCTCGTTTCTGTGTTTCGACCTCGGCGTCGATTGGCGCGTCGGACGCGACGAGTGGGAGCGCTGGTTGATCGAAGACGAGCCTGCGCTCTCGACCGGAAACTGGCAATGGATCGCCGGGGTCGGCGCCGACCTTGCCGCATATCCGCGGATCTACAATCCGGTCAAGCAAGCGCGCCGCTTCGATCCGGCCGGACGCTACATCCGGCGCTGGATCCCGGAGGTCGCGGCGCGAAGCGATCGTGCCCTCTTCGAGCCGGAGATCGAAGCGCGGCGCAATCAGCTCGCGCTACCGATCTTCGGCGAGCAGTCGTATCCGGCGCCGGTGATCGACCACGACGTCGCGGCGCGCGCGTTCCTCGAGCGCTACAAGCGCGAGGTCGCCGTCGCTACCTCCGAATGAAGCCCTAAGCCGGGATTCGCGAATCGACCCAATCGCTCACGATCGGGATTCGCACGTCGTCGCCGTTCCACGCTTTGAACCCGTAGACGACGCTGGCGACGAACGCCACCGGGACGACGAGCGGGAGCAGCGGCCAAGCCGAGATCCCGATGATCGGGATCGAGGCGATCGCGCTGAGCGCAAACCACAGCGCGTACATCCCGAAGTTGAACCCGAGCGCCTGCCAAGCCTGACGCTTGATGTAGGTGTTGCGCTTCGGATCGAGCAACGCGATGACCGCGAGCGGCCAGAACGGATAGCCGAGCGCGACGAGCGCACGCGTCTCGGCCGGGACGTTGGCGAGGGTCGCCGTGGCGGTCACGCGCGGTGCGTGCGCGCCGTATCCGACGTTTCCGGAAAGACGGTTGGTCGCCCAGACGGCGTCGATACGCTCCGCGAGCCGGCAGCTGGGGCATTCGCCCCGCTCGTCGCGGCACGTCGCGCAGATCGGATGACCGCATTCGGTGCACGGCGCGACCGAAGGCACATTCGCGTGGAAAAAGCAGTCCATGGTCTCCTCGAGCCTCCTCCGTCCCCATCTACGGGACGAGGGGTGCAAAGGTTTCGGGTCGCCAAGGCGAGCGCGTGAACGGAGCCCAGCGCTTCGCGGTCCTGCGGCGCCTCTTCCGGGACGCGCGCCCATACTATCCGCGCCTTGCGATCGCCCTCTTCTTGGGTGCGGTCGCCGGGGTCGGTCCGACCGCGTATCCGTGGGCGATCGGCGAGATCGAGAACAGGGTCCTAGCCGCCAAGCAACCCGACATCCCGTACCTTTGGGCGATGGTCGGCGGGATGTTCGCCGTTGCGGTGATCACGAACGTCGCGTCGTACGGACAAAATTATCTCACGGCGTGGTGCGGGCAGCGCCTGATCGGGCGACTGCGCGTCGAGCTGTTCGCGCGCCTCGTCGGGCTTCCGCTCGGACTCTTCGAGCGCTGGCGCCCGGGCGAGCTGATCGCGCGCCTCACCAGCGATCTGTCGCTCATGACCGACGCCGTGAGCATCTCGCTGCCACAGTTCATTCAGACGACGATCACGTTCGTCGCGGTCATCGTAGGGATGCTGGTGACGGACTGGCTGCTCTCGGTCGTCCTCTTCGCGAGCGCGCCCTTCATTATCTATGCCGTGGCACGATTCAACGCCCTCGTCTCGCGAGGGACGGAGCGGGCGCAATCGCAGGTCGCCGACCTCTCGAGTAACCTGACCGAGGCCTTGGCGAACGAGCGCGTGATCAAAGCCTTCGGCCGCGAGGGCTACGAGATCGCGCGCTTCGACGACAACAACCAGCGCTACTTCGGCGCCTACATGAAGCTGACGCAATTCATGCAGACGCAGGTGCCCGTCGTCGCGATCATCATCATGGTCGCCGTGATCGGCGTCGTCGTCTTTTCGAGCCGCGAGGTGTTTGCCGGGCGGATGAATTCGGGCGAAGTCTTCCGCTTTTGGGGGCTCGTAGCGCTCGCGATCAACCCCATGAACCGGTTTGCAATCTTTTTCGCCGACTTCCAAAAGGCGATCGTCGGTGCGGCGCGCGTCTACGAGATCCTGGATCTCCCCGTCGAGCCGGCCGATGCCCGGAACGCGGTGAGCCCCGCGGTCCCGATCCGGGGCGAGATCCGCTACGAGAACGTCACCTTTGCCTACCGCCCCGAGGACGGGCCGGTCCTCGACG
>JAFAMS010000505.1 GCA_019233165.1 Vulcanimicrobiota bacterium
GCTGCATGAAGTCGTACTGAAAGGGCGCGAGCAAGACGTCCATCAGCCGCGAGGGTGGCCGTGCGTATGCGCGTGCTCGCGGATTCCGTGGAAGGCTTCTGAAGCCAAGACCGCGCGCGGTTCGCCCGACTCGACGATTTTGCGGTCGACGACGACGAGGCGATCGAACCATTCGGCGGCGCGATCCAGATCGTGCGTCGTCATGACGATCGGCATCCCGCGCCGCACGAGATCGCGGACGATTGCGAGCAACGCATTCTCCGTCGCCGCATCGACGCCGGTCGTCGGCTCGTCGAGCAGGAGCAGCTGCGGATCTTGGGCGAGGGCGCGCGCGACGAAGACGCGCTGACGCTGACCGCCCGAGAGCTCGGCGATGTGTCGCGTCTGCAGCTCGCCCAGGCCAAGCGCGTCGAGCGCCGCATCGGTCCGCCGGCGGTCGTCGGGAGCGGTCGGCGCCAGCAGCCGCATTCGCGGAAAGCGGCCCATCGCAACGACGTCCCGCACGTCGACCGGAAACGACCAATCGACTTCTTCGATTTGCGGAACGTATCCGATCGTACCCGGCGCGAGCTCGCGCGGTTCGCGGCCGAAAACCCGGACGTCGCCCGCGGCGGGCATGATGAGGCCGGCGACCGCTTTGAGTATCGTCGACTTCCCCGAGCCGTTGGGTCCGACGATCCCGACTGCTTCGCCCTTGCGTACCGCAAGGTCGACGCCGTCCAACGCGAGGATGCTGCCGTAGCGGACGGTGACGTCGCGCATCGTAACCGCGTCGGTCCCAGATTCCATTCCGGGGTGGTTCGCAAAGGTCGGCCCGCAGCCTACCGAATGGAAGCGCATGACGCGGTTTTCGCTCTTCGCGCGAATTGGGGGCGCATCGGCCCTATGCGCGCTGTTGTGGACGGCTGCGGGGGCGTCGCAAGGTTTCGATCCGTCGAACATCGACCCGTCCGTTGCTGCGTGTAAGGATTTCTACGCGTACGCGAACGGCGGCTGGATTGCGCGCCATCCGATCCCGCCGGACCGTTCGCGTTTCAACGGATTCGATCTCATCGCGCAGCGCAACGAAGAGCTTGCGCGGCGCATCCTCGAGGAAGCTGCGGCGAACCCCAACGCCTCCGGCGACACGAAGCGAATCGGGGACTTTTATGCTTCCTGCATCGACGTGGCTGCGATCGAGCGGCTCGGCGCAAAACCCGTCGTGCCCCTCATGGCACAGATCGACGCGATCGCCGACCCGCGCTCGCTGGCCGACGAGCTCGCCCACTTGCACGATCTGGGTTTCGGCGCACTCTGGACCTTAGGGGCCACGCTCGATCCGAAAGACAGTGCGCGACAGATCGCGTTCGTTGCGCCGAGCGGTCTCGGACTCCCCGATCGCGAGTTCTACGTTCGCGCCGATGCGCGTTCGGAGCAGATTCGTAGTGCGTACGCCGCGCACGTGGCGGCGCTGTTCCGTCTATTCGGCGATGCTCCGGCGCGCGCGGAAGAAGAAGCGAAGAGCGTGCTGACGTTCGAGAGCCGGCTCGCCCGCGAGCAGCTCACGCGGGTCGCGGCCCGCGATCCGAACGCCACGTACAATCCCATGCGCGTCGCGGAGCTCGCCGCCCTCAGCCCGCACGTCGGGTGGGAACGGTATCTCGCCGAGCGTAAGCTCGCCCAGAGCGGTGCGATCGACGTGACCGATCCGGCCTACGTGAAAGCGCTCGATGCCGCGTTCGAGCGGCCGGCCTTGCCGGACGTCAAGACGTATCTGCGCTGGCGCGTCCTCTCCCAAAGCGCGCCGTCGCTCTCGAACCCGTTCGCGGACGAAGACTTTGCGCTTCAGCGCGTTCTCAGCGGCGAACAAGCGCCGCTCGTTCGTTGGAAGCGTTGCACGCGTCTCGTCGACCGCTTGATGGGCGACGCACTCGGGCGGATTTGGGTCGAGCGGTCGTTTTCGCCGGCCGCGAAAATCCGTGTCGAAGCGATGGCGCGCTCGATCCGCGAGGTCCTGGCCGACGACATCAGGACGCTGCCTTGGATGAGCGACGCGACACGGGCTGGAGCGCTGGCGAAGCTGGAAGCGCTTCGAGCGCTCATCGGCTATCCGCAACGGTGGCGTACCTACGACGGACTTACGATCGCGCGAACCGACTACTGGGGGAACGTCCGCGCGGCGAGCGCCTACGATCTCGCTTGGAGCCTGGGGAAAATCGGGAAGCCCGTCGACAAGGGCGAATTCGGGATGACCCCGCCGACGGTGAATGCGTACTATAGCGGTCAGCGCAACGAGATCGTTTTTCCGGCCGGGATCCTGCAGCCGCCGTTCTTCGATCCGGCGGCCGACGACGCGATCAACTATGGTGCGATCGGCGCGGTGATCGGTCACGAGACGACGCACGGGTTCGACGATCGCGGCCGCCGGTTCGATGCCGAGGGAAATTTGCACGACTGGTGGACGCCCGACGATGCAAAAGCGTTCACCGCGCGCGCGCAATGCGTCATCGACCAGTTCGACGGATACGCGACGCCGGAGATTCCGCTGAACGGCCGCCTCGTCGTCGGCGAGGCGATCGCCGACCTCGGCGGCGCGACGATCGCGTACCGAGCCTTGGAGCGCGCGCAGAAGAGAAGGCCGAAGACGACGCTCGACGGGTTCACTCCCGAGCAACGGTTCTTCTTAGGGTTCGCGCAGTATTTCGCCGGGAGCGCTCGGCCCGAGCGGACTCGAACCCGCGCGCTCAGCGATCCGCATCCGCCCGACCGTCTGCGCGTCAACGGCACCCTTTCGAACCTTCCCGAGTTTGCGGAGGCCTTCCACTGTCAGGCCGGCGACCCAATGGTACGTCCGGCGAAGGAGCGGTGCGCGATCTGGTGAGCGGCACGATTCTGATCACGACCGAGTGGTTCAACGACGCGCCCAACTTCGAGGAGATGCGGGCGAAGCTCGAGGGGGCCGGCCTTGCGTTGCGGGTGAGCGGCCACCGCGGAATCCTCTCCGCAGAGCAGCTCAAGCCGCTTCTGGACGGCGCGCGCGGCTGCATCGCCGGGATCGATCACTTCACCCGCGACGTCATCGAGAGCGCGAGCGCGCTCGAAGTGATCTCCAGGACCGGCGTCGGGTTCGAGCGGATCGATATCGATGCGTGCACCGAACGCGGCGTCGTCGTGACGACGAGCGTCGCCTCGAATTCGGACGCGGTCGCCGAATTCGCGCTGGGGTTGATTCTTGCGGTCGCGAGGGACATCGGTCGCGGATTCGTTTCGATGCGGGGCGGAAAGTGGCGCAGCGGCGACTTGTTGGGTTCGACCGTCGTCGGCAAGCGACTCGGAATCGTCGGGATGGGCTCGATCGGCTCGAGGCTCGCGCGGTTGGCGCGCGGACTTCGCATGGAGGTGCTGTACTACGACGTCGTCCGCAAACCGGGGTTGGAGACGAGCGGGGAAGTCACGTACGCGCCGCTCGACGAGCTCCTCGCGCGCTCGGATTTCGTCTCGCTGCACGCACCGGTAACCTCCGATTCCCGCCGGCTGATCGGCGAGCGGGAGTTGCGACGGATGCAGCCGCACGCTTTTCTCGTCAATACGGCGCGCGGACCACTCATCGACGAGGCGGCACTCGTCAGCGCGATCGACGAGGGCTGGATTCGCGGCGCGGCGATCGACGTCTACGACCCCGAGCCGCCAAGCCCGGAGAACCCGCTCCTCCATCGAGAGCGAATCCTCGTGACGCCGCACATCGCCGGCTCGTCGGAGGACGCGCGCAGAAAGAACCTCGCGCTCGCGGTCGAGAACCTGCTCGCGGTCCTCGGCGGCGAGCGTCCGCCGACGGTGATGAATCCGCGCGTCTTCGAGCTTAGCGGACGCTAAACGTACGTAACCCAGTCCGCATGGCGCGGATCCCCGCCGCGGGTGGCGGTTCGATACGCCGCGTGCAACGCTTCCGTAATCGGACGCGCCGCCGGGTAGCGGTGCTCGTCGACGCATGCGACGGAGACGAGCTCGGCAGCGGTTCCCGTCAAGAAAACTTCGTCGGCGGCGAGAAGCTGCGCGGTCGAGATCGGCGCGATCTCGACGGCGATCCCACGATCTTTGGCGAGGGTGATCGTGCTGCGGCGGGTGATCCCGTTGAGGACGTCTTCTTCGAGCGGGTTGGTGTGGAGGCGCCCGTCTTTCACCAAGAAGATGTTCTCGCCGGTCCCCTCGGCGACGTTCCCGCGCTCGTTCAGGAGTAATGCTTCGTCGAAACCGCGGTCCATCGCATCGTGCAGCGCGAGGATCGAGTTCGTGTAGTGACCGTTTCCCTTCACCGTCGACGGCAGCGCGCGCGACGGCGTCTTCATCACCGGCGAGATCGTCAAGCGGCAACCGGTCGCGCCGCCCGGCGCGATCGTCCCCGAGAACCCACGCACCGCGATCATGACGTGTGTCGCATTCTTCTGGAAGCGCGGCGCGAGCGCGAACTTTCCCTCGCCGAAGAAGATCAGCGGGCGAATGTACGTCGACTCGTGGCCGCTGGCGCGGACGGTCTCGACCGTAGCGCGGCAGAGCTCGTCGACCGATTGAGGGACGTCCAGGCCGTAAGCCGCAGCCGATTCCAGCAGCCGCTCGACGTGCTCGCGGAGTCGAAAGACACCCGGACCTCGGGGCGTCTCGTAGGAGCGAATCCCTTCGAAGACGCCACTGCCGTAGTGCAGCGCGTGCGCGAACGGATCGATGACGATCGCGCTTTGATCGACGAGCCGGCCGTCGTACCAGTAGGTCGTTGTCGTCGATTCGGTCGCATGGAACGGAGCGTGTGCGGTCATGCGGCGGTCTTCACCTCGCGCGCGGGGTAGGCCCCCCGCGGCGGCGTAGAGAGCCGGGATGACCGCGCACTGCGTGATCTTGGCGGCCGGGACGGCGTCCCGAATGGGCGGGGGAAAGCTGCTCTTGCCGTTTGGCGAGGGGACCGTTCTCGATGCGGTCCTCGCGGCATGCGCGGCGTATCCAACGACGCTCGTAGCATCGGCGGAGCTTGCCGAGCGCTATCGCGGAACGCGCGGCGGACTCTCGATCGTCGTCAACGGCGAGCCGCAGCGCGGGATGGCGCACTCGCTCCGGCTCGCGCACCGCGCGATCTCGGCCGAGTATCCGCTCGCGATCTTGCTCGGAGACAAGCCGCTCGTGAGTGCGGCGCTCGTCGGCCGCACGATCGGCGCGCTGCAGCCGGAGGTCGACGTCGTCTATCCGGCGCGCAACGGGGTCCCCGGACATCCCGTCGTCCTCTCGGCGCGCGCGCGCGGCATCGTCGACGAGCTTCGCGACGGCGACACGCTCCATCTCCTGCGCGACGTCCCGCGCTTGCGGCGACGTACTCTCCCAAGCGACGACGACGGTGCGTTCGTCGATATCGACACCGAGGTCGATTACAGGCTGATCTTAACCCTTTAGCCCCGCCACGATCGTGTCGGTGTCGTAATCGAGCATGCTCACGTAGTCGTGAACTTGCGGGACGACGCCGAGCGAGTCGTCGTAGAGAACGGCGATCTTCGAGATCCCCGCGCTCTTCGCGAGCGTCTGCATGAGCTTGGGATTATATTCCGGCTCCGTGAAGACGGCGCGCACGTGGTGCGTCTTTGCCAGGTCGACGAGGCGGGCGAGATCCGCGGGATTCGGTTCGCGGCCGGGGGACGTCTCGATCACGCCGAGCGTCCGCAGCCCGAAACGTTTGTTGTAATAGGACCACGCATCGTGAAAGACGAGCATCTCGCGATTCTGCGGCGGAATCGTCGCGATCTTCTCCCGGATGCGCGCGACGAGCGCGACGAGCTGTCGATCGTACGCTGCGGCGCGGGCACGATAGCCGTCGGCGCCGGCGGGGTCTGCCGCGATCAAGCCGTCGCGCATCTTCGCAACGTAGACGCGCGCAAACTCGGGATCCATCCACAAATGCGGGTTCCCGCCGGCGACCGGTAAGCCGTCGGTGCACACGACCCGGATCAAATTCGGCGAGGCGGCGGCCGCGATCGTGTGCGCGAGCCACTCCTCGAGCCCCGCGCCGTTCGCAACCAACAGTCGCGAAGACTTGAGCCGCGCGATGTCCGTGGGCGTCGGCTGATACGTATCAGGCGAGGCCGCGACCGGTACGAGCGACGAGACCGCGGCGCGGCTTCCCGCGACCGCCGAGAGCA
>JAFAMS010000016.1 GCA_019233165.1 Vulcanimicrobiota bacterium
TCGCTCTTCCCGAACGTTCGCACGCGCGGCAACGGTCGTGACGATTCCGCCGGCAGGACCGAGCGCGCGCAGCACGCCGGCGACCGTAGCCTCATCGGGTGAGAGCTCGCTCTGGGCCGGCGCTGCGGTGGCTGCGATCGTTCCGCCGCCGAGAAGATCTTTCGGCGATAGCCGTCGCACGACGAACGCTTCGCCCGGATAGGTCGCGGCGGGACGGCGCAGCGAAAGCGTTGCCGGTACGGCTGAAGCCGTTCGCGGCGCTTCCGAGAAGACAAGCGTCCCGAGAATCTCCGCCGAGCCGAGATAGGCGCGCACCGCATTGCGGCGGCGCAAGACCTTCAGCGCGCTCTCGAGCGGCGTGAACGAGACCTCGAACTGCCTGCGGGCCGGAAACTCCGGGCTCGCGAGAACCTCCCCGCGGGCGATCTCGGCAGCCTCGATCTGCGGGAGATTTGCGGCGACGCGCGAGCCTGCGCCGACCCGCGCCTGCTTTTCGCCGAAGACGTGCAGGCTGCGCACGCGAACGTCGCGCCCGCTCGGCTGAAGCCGCAGCGTCTCTCCGACCGCCAGCGAGCCTTGCATCAACGTCCCGGTCACGATCGTCCCGTGCCCCGCGAGCGCAAAGACGCGGTCGATCGGAAGAAACGCCGGTGCATCCGGTTTGCGCGGCGGAAGCGCGACGAGCGCGTCGTGAAGCGCCGCTTTCAGTTCCGGCAGACCTTCGCCGCTCAGCGTCGAGACCGACTGCACCGCAGCGTCCTGCGCGACCGAGCCGCGCACCGCTTCACGGGCGAGCTCTTCGGCGAACGCGAGCTCGTCTGCATCGACGAGATCCCGCTTGGTCAGCACAATCAGCGTCCGCCGGACGTTCAGGTAGTTGAGGATCGCGAGGTGCTCGAGCGTCTGCGGTCGCGGGCCTTCGTTCGCCGCGACGACCAGCATCAGCACCTCCATCCCCGCAGCACCGGCGAGCATGTTATGCAGAAAGCGTTCGTGCCCCGGGACGTCGACAATCCCCGCTTCGACGCCGTCATCGAAACGCAAGCGCGCAAAACCCAGGTCGAGCGTCATCCCTCGTAGCTGCTCTTCGCGCCAGCGGTCGGGATCGGTCCCGGTTAGCGCGCGGACGAGCGACGATTTTCCGTGGTCGACGTGCCCCGCGGTCCCGATGATGTGCACGTTACGCTTGGTGCGAGACTGAGGAGACGATCCGCGCGACGTCGTCGTCGCGCTCGGGCGGGATCGTCCGCAAGTCGATCAGGAAGCGCTGGTTTTCGGTGCGTCCGACGAGCGCCGGCTCGCCGGTCCGGGCCCGCTCGGCGAACGCGTCGGGATCGCGCGGGGCGATTTCGAGCGCGATCGATCGAATCGTCGTCGCCGGGAGCGTCCCCCCGCCGACGTACGCTTCGCTCTCGATGACGCGGGGGTGCAATTCGGACGGGAGCCTCTCCCGCAACGCTTCGGCGCGGGCGCGAAGCGCGTCGAGCGATTGGGCGAGCATCCCGTACAGCGGAATCTGCGCCAGGGTCTCTTCTTGAAGGTAGAGACGCAGCGTCGCCGCGAGCGCGGCGAGGGTCGCTTTGTCGACGCGCAGCGCGCGGACGAGCGGGTTCGCGCGAAGCCGCGCGATCAGCGCGCCGGAGCCGACCACGATCCCGGCTTGCGGTCCGCCGAGCAGCTTGTCACCCGAGAACGCGACGAGCGAAAGACCGTCGCGCACGGCTTCGCCGACCGTGCGCTCGTGCGCCAAACCGAAACGCTCGAGTGCGATCAGCGCGCCGCTCCCGAGATCTTCGACGACCGGGACGCCGACGCGACGGCCGAGTGCGGCGAGCTCGCCGGGCGGGACGTCCTCGATGAACCCTTCGATCCGGTAATTCGACTGATGCGAGCGCAAGAAGAGCGCCGTCCTGGGCGTGACGACCGCTTCGAAGTCGGAGAGACGTACGCGATTCGTGGTGCCGACCTCGACGAGCTGCGCCCCGCTTCGCCGCAACACGTCGGGCAGCCGAAAGGCACCGCCGATCTCGATCACTTGATTGCGCGCCACGACGACTTCGCGGCCGTTTGCGAGCGCTTCGAGGATCAGCAAGACCGCCGCCGCGCAGTTGTTGACGACGAGCGCGTCGTCGGCGCCCGTCGTCTCGCGCAGGAGATCCGTGACGCGCGCGTAGCGCGAACCGCGGTTCCCCGAGCGCAGGTCAAATTCCAGGTTGCTGTAGCCGCCGGCGATCTCGGCGATCGCGGCGAGCGCCTGCGGCGCGAGCGGCGCGCGCCCGAGGTTCGTGTGAAGGACGATCCCCGTTCCATTAAGGAGCGGAGTCAGACCCTCGTTCTCGCGTGCGCTCAGCCGGCGCGCGATCGCGTCGCGGACCGAGTCGTATTCCGGGATCCGTTCTTCACGGAGCGCGAGCGTTCGCGCCGCAGCGAGCTCTTCTGCGATCGCGCGTTTCACCGCACCCGATCCGAGCGTCGCCGCAAACCGTTCCAAGAGCGGATCGCCGGCGAGGCGGTGAACCGCCGGTAACGCGCGCGCTGCGGCCCGCGGCGTCGCGATACTAGGCTGCTACGGCGTGCTTGGCGATCATCGACGCGATCGCGGCTTCCGGAACATAACCGACAATCCGATCGACGGCCTGTCCGCCTTTGAAGAGGATCAAGCAGGGGATCCCCGAGACGTGGTACTCGCCTGCGATCGACGGATTTTCGTCGGTGTTCAACTTCACGAACTTCACCGCGGAATTCTTCGCGGCGACCTTCTCCACGATCGGCGCCAGCATTCGGCACGGCCCGCACCAGGGCGCCCAGAAGTCGACCAGGACCGGTTTGTCCGAAGCGAGCACCTCGGTCGAAAACGTGCTCTGCGAAACGTCTGGCAGCGCGCTCATAGCTTGGCAAATACCTCCGCCGGTGCCAACCCTGCGGGACGGGGACCGGTTGCGGGTCGCCGAACCGCCGGGGATGCGTTCTCTTCTCGCCGCAAGCTTCGTCGCGCTCTTGGCTCTTCCGGCGGCGGCGCGAACCGGCGTGAACGTCCTGGTCGGCGCCGACGTGAGCCCGATGGCGCAGAGCACGATGCCTTCCGGCCTGTGGTCGCGGCTTGTCGCGCAATGGGTCGGAGAAAACGTGATCCCGGCAAGCGGCTCGCCGACGCTCGACGACTGCGCCCGCGCAAAAGCTCTCTACATGGTCAACGCCCCGTTCGAGCTCAAGCCGCGTCTGCCCGGGACGGCCCTTCACGTCAACGACCGCGTCGCAGGCTTGACGCACGTCACCGTCGTGAATTGCTTGACGAAGAAGACCGTCTACGATCAGCTGATCTCGCTCGAGTCGAATCCCGTTTCGACCGCGAATGCGGGCGACTTGGAACCGGTTGCGGCGGTCACGTGGGAATCGTCCGTGAAGGCGACGCTGCGCGCGCATCCGCTCGTGTTCGCGACGTTCTCGCGCGTCATCAAGGTCGCGCCGCCGTTCGTCTACATCGACGGCGGAACGAAAGGGCTCGCAATCGGACAGACGCTCCGCATCTACGCCGGCGCCGACGGCGTTCCGCGCAATCCCGCAGTCGTCCTCACGATCGTCGACGTCGCAGGCCGGCAAATCGAGGCTCGCTACGACGCGACCAATCCGAACAACAAAGTCGAAGTCGGCGATCTCGTCGAGCCGTACGCCGGCGTCGCGCCGCGCTGAGCGCTAGGCCACGTGCGGCTTCGGCGTCCGCGCGATGATGATCCGGCGGCGGCGCTGCGTCAACTCAGGCCCCGGCACGTCGGTCGGGATCGCGAATTCGTCGAGAACGGCCCGAACGCGCTGGAGTCGCGAGTGCGCGCGGACGTCGAATCCCTGATGGCGGTACTTCTCGATCGCCGACGCAAGCTCGCAAAGTCCGGCCCACTGCGTCGAGTCTAAGCCTTCGAGGCGGACGACGATCGCGGCGCCGCGCGCCGCATCCTCGGCGAGCGCCCGAAGCTCGCGCGCGAGCATCTGGCTCATTGCCGTGTCGAGCTCGCCTACGAGATCGATGAAGATGAGCTCGCGTCGCGCCTGCGCTTTCATGCGGCCACCTTACGCCGACTCGCTCCGAGGCGCCTGAGAGAGAGTCGCGCTTGCACCGCAATGCGTAATAAGCAGTCCCAGCCGCTTCCAAGGGCAGCCCTCCATACTTGCCAGTGATGCAAACCGAATCGCCGCGGATCGCCGTCGTCGACGACGAGCGCAGCGTCAGGGAGCTGCTCGAGGTGGGGCTCACGCAGGAAGGCTACGCCGTCAGAACCGCGGCGGACGGTCAGCAGGCGCTCACGCTCGTCCGCGACTGGCCCCCGGACGCGATCGTCCTCGACGTGATGATGCCGAAAGTAGACGGAATCTCGTTACTTCCGATGCTGCGGAAGCTGACGGAGGTTCCCGTGATCATGCTCAGTGCCAAGGGAGAGGTCGGCGACCGCGTCGAGGGGCTGCGAAGCGGCGCGGACGACTATCTGGCGAAACCGTTCGAATTCGCCGAGCTGCTCGCGCGCCTCGAGACTGCCTTGCGGCGGCCGCGGCTCGCCAAGCCGCACACGCTGCGCTTCGGCGATCTCTCCGTCGACCTCGACGCGCGCCGCGTCGCGCGCGACGGACGCCGGGTCGATCTCTCGATGCGCGAATACGATCTGCTCGTCGCCCTCATGCGCTCGCCGAACCGCGTCTTCACCCGCGAGCAGCTCCTCGATCTAGTCTGGGGAAGCGATCGCGAGGTCGGGACGGGAACGGTCGAGACCTACATTTCGTATCTACGCGCGAAGATCGATTCGCCGCCGCGAAAGAAGCTGCTTCACACGGTTCGCGGCGTCGGCTACGTCTTGCGCGAAGAGTAGATCATGCGCTCGCTGCGCGGCCGGCTGACCTTCAGCTACGCCGCCTTCGTCCTCACGCTGTTCATTGCCGTCGCCGTCATCCTCACGCGCGAAGCTGTCAGCGTCTACGCGCGCAGTGCGAACGACGCAATCGCCGGCGCTGCGGCGCAGATTCAACAGCTCGCCGCGACGAACCCCAAGGGGAATTTCGACGAGCTCTCCGAGCTCGTCCACAAGAACGTCGAACGTTCCGGTCTGCGGATCATCGGCCTCGAGACGGCGCCCGGAATCAAGATGGACCGGCCTCCGTTCAGGCCGCCCGACGGCGTCCGCGGGGT
>JAFAMS010000399.1 GCA_019233165.1 Vulcanimicrobiota bacterium
GCCCAGCCCTCTACGCGACTTTCGTTTCCCCACACGAGCGTAACCGGGCCATCGTAGCGCGGCGGATCGTACGCCATGATCGCCCGGCGGTACTCGTCGACGAACCGGCCTTCGTTCTGCGGATCGACGAAGCGCAGCGCGCGCTGACGCATCTTCGCGCGCCAGCGCTTACGAACCGTCGAAAGGTTCCATAGCCGATTCGTCTGTGGGTTCACCAGGAGCTGCTCGAACTCGAACAGATAGCCGGTCGCGCGATCGGCGAGCACGTTTCGCCGAGATTTGTGCACCCCGAACAGCTTGCCGACGCGCTCGATCGCGCGGACTAAGAGGAGATACTTGCGGTTTACGATCGACGAAGAGGCGAGCACGAGCTGCTCGACCTCTTCGCCGAGCTCGCGAAGGCGAGCGGCGATATGATATGCGAGGAGGGCGCCGTTGCAGAATCCGCCGAGCCGATACGGACCGTGCGGCTGCAACGCGCGGATCTCGCGCAAACGTTGTTCGGCCATTTCCTCGACCGTCTCCGGCGGGGGAACTCCATCCCAGCCGTGCGGGTGGAAGACGACGAGACCGCCGTCGAGATGTTGTGCGAGATTACGGACGTACCAGCCTTCGGTCGTCAGCATCCCGTGAAACCAGAAGAGCGTCGCCCGATCGCCGGTTTTCGGCAGCAACTCGACCCACGAGTTCCTCGCCCCGGCTTCATCGATTCCGCGAGCCAGCGCAGCGATCGTCGGCTCGACGTAGAAGCGCGCGAGCGAGACCGGACGCTCGAAAGCGGCTTGAACGGCCGCGACCATTCGGGCCGCAAGCAGTGAGTGGCCGCCGATCGAGAAAAAATTGTCGTCCGCCGAAACCTCGTCGAGGTCGAGCAGCTCGCGCCAAATCGCCGCGATTCGTTCCTCGTTCTCGCCGCTGGGAGCGACGCCGCGCCCGATCCCGCCCTCGAACGAGGGCAAGGCGGCGTAGTCGATCTTGCCGTTCGCGGTCAGCGGGAACTCCGAGACCATGCGGAAGACGGAAGGCACCATGTAGTGTGGGACGCGCGCGCGCAGCGAGGCGACCAAATCGTCCAGCTCGAGTGGAGTGCGGAGGGTGAGATACGCGCCGAGCCTGCGGTGCGACGCTTCTTCACCCAAGATGACGACGACCGCGCCGCTCACGGCCGGATGCGCGTAGAGCGCGTTCTCGACCTCGCCGAGCTCGATGCGGTAGCCGCGAATCTTCACCTGGCGGTCGATCCGGCCGACGTAGTCCAACCCACCGTCCGCGGAGCGGCGCGCGAGATCGCCGGAGCGATACGCCGAGCGTTCGACGCCGCCGAGCTCGAGCGTGCGGAAGCGAACCGCCGTCACGTCCGGACGGTTGAGATATCCGCGTGCGACACCCGGCCCACTCACCCAGATCTCGCCGATCTCGCCTTGCGAAACCGGCTCTCCGCGCTCGTCGAGCAGATCGATCCGGAGGTCGGGGATCGGCTCGCCGATCGGGCTTCCTTCGGCGCGCGCGTCGGCGGCCGTGATGCGTCGGTGCGTGACGTGAACCGTCGTCTCGGTGATCCCGTACATATTGGTCAACACGGGGCGCAAGTCGCCGAAGCGTTCGAGCCAGCCCGCAAGCGTCCGCGGTACGAGCGCTTCGCCGCCGAAGATGACGTGCCGGAGCGCACCCGACGTCGCACGACGGAGCAGCTCGTCGCCGACTAATGCGAATGCGGACGGCGTTTGATTGAGCACCGTCACGCCCTCGCGCAACAGTAAGTCGACGAACGCCGCCGGCGCGCGCGTCGCGTCGGACGGAACGACGACGACCTTCCCGCCGTAGAGGAGCGCGCCCCACATCTCCCAGACCGAAAAATCGAACGCATACGAATGAAAGAGCGTCCACACGTCGCGCTCGCCGAACTCGAAGAGAGCCTGCGTCGAGGTGAAGAGCCGCACGACGTTTCTGTGCTCGACGAGAACGCCTTTGGGCTGGCCCGTGGAGCCCGACGTGTAGATAACGTATGCGAGGGCGTCGTGCGGAAGCCGCTGCGGGAGCGGAGTCTCCGGCGCACCGTCGGCGACGTCCGCATCGACGAGCGTCCCCTTGAACGAGGGGACGAGCGACTCCATCCCGCGATGCGTCACGAGCGTCGAAATCCCGGCGTCCTTCAAGATGAACGTCAGACGTTCGGCGGGATGCGCCGGATCGAGCGGCACGTACGCAGCGCCGGCCTTGAGAACGCCCAGGATCGCGACGAGCATCTCCATCGTGCGGTCGACGAGGATGCCGACCATCTCGCCCGGCTCGACGCCGGCCTCGACGAGCGCGCGCGCGAGCCCGTCGGCGCGTTCTTTCAGCGCGCCGTAGGCGATCGGTCCGCGCTCGTCGGATGCCGCGAGCGCTTTCGGGCTGGCTGCGGCGATCCGATCGAACCAACCGTGCAGCGTCGCGTCGGTTTCGGTGCACGCCGCCAGGCCGACAAGATCGCGGGAGCTCGACGCCGCTTCGAAGAGCGACCGTTCGAATTCGTCGGCGAGCGCGGCGATCGCGGCTTCCGTCGCGGCCGAGCGCCGGTACTCGAAGGTGACCAGGAAGCCCCCTTCGCTGGGCTGGAGCTGGACGAGCAGATCGAACTTCGCAGCGCCGCTGAACCGTTCGCGGACGCGAGCGGTGAAGCCGCCGGCGACGACGCGCTCGAGTGGGGGTTGCAGCACGAAGACGACGTTGAAGAGCGGACTGTGCGAGATCTCCCGGCGCGTCGCCGCCGCTGCAACGACGCGGGCGTAGGGGACGTCGGAGTTTGCGAACGCTTCGAACGCGGCGGCGGAGAGCCGCTCGAGCGCCTCGGGGAATGAGGCTGCGTCCCCGACGTCGCTCTCGATCGTGACCATGTTGACGTGGTAGCCGACCGTCTGGGCGGCGGCGGTAAGGCGCGACGCGACCGGCGTCCCAATGCGGACGCGCCCACGCCCGGTACGGCGATGTAACGCTCGAGCGAGCGCGGTGAGTCCGACGGCGAACGTTGTCGAATCGGCTGCCGCCGCGATGCGCCGCATTGCGGTCCTTTGTTCCGGCGAGAGCCTGCGGACGATTCGTGCGCCGGGATGATACTCGTCGAGCTCCGCCGCTCCAAGGGCGACCGGAGGAACTTCGCGCGCGAGACGGGACCGCCAAAACTCGAGCTGCCGCGCAAAACGCGCTTCGCGTTCGGCTTCTTCGTTGCGATCGACTTGATGCGGCGCGTTCTCGAAAGGCTCGCGCCCGGCGTCTAAGGCAGCGTATGCCTCGAGCAGCTCGCGGACGAACACGGGGAGCGAGGCGCCGTCGATCACCAGGTGATGAGCGACGACGGTGACCTGCGTCTCGCCGGGCAAGCGCCGCATCCCGGCACGCACGAGCGGTCCGCTCGCAAGATCGAAAGGTTCGCCGGTGAGCGCGCCCGGATCTGCGTCGATCGCGAACTCAGGCGGACGGCTTGCCGCGATGAGTGAGGGAACGCCCTCTTCGGAAACGACGGCGGCGCCGAGATCGGGATAGCGCTCGACGACAGCTGCCAGCGCGCGCTCGAGAATTGCGGCATCGAGCTCGCCGTCGACCGTCAGGTCGAATGCGACGTTGTAGGCGGCGTTCTTTCCCAAGAGCTGATCGAGGAACCACAGATGCTGCTGCGCTGCAGTGAGCTCCCGTCGCTCGGCCCGCCCGAAGCTATCTTCGGCCGTGCTGACGATCTGCGGCGCTCGTTCGACGACGGCTGCAAACGCCGCGAGCTTGGGATTGCGCAGGAGATCGCGGAGCGAAATCGCGGCGCGCATCCGTTCGCGGATCCGCGCGACGACGCGCGCCGCGAGCAGCGAATGCCCGCCGAGCGCGAAGAAGTCGTCGTCAGGGCCTGCGTCGACCCCGAGCACGTCGCGCCACAGCTCCGCGACGACCGCCTCGGCCGGCGTGCGCGGAGCCGCGACGCCGTTGCGCCCGACGGCCGGCTCGGGGAGCGCGGCGCGGTCGAGCTTTCCGTTCGGCGTCAGCGGCCAGCTCTCGAGGACGACGAACGCCGTCGGGATCATCGCGTCGGGAAGCGTCCGCTTCAGATGCTCGCGCAGCTCCAAGAGCGTGACGGGCCGTCGAACCAGCGCGTACCCGACAAGACGCAGCTCGTTTCCGTGCGGACGCGCCATCGCGACGCTCTCGAGGATCGCGGGATGCGCGTTCATCGCCGCCTCGACCTCGCCGAGCTCGATCCGCACGCCGCGAATCTTCACTTGCAGATCGATCCGCGCGACATACTCGAGCTCGCCGTCCTCCCGGAAGCGCGCGAGGTCGCCGCTCTTGTACATCGGCAGATCGTCGGCGCCGCGGGCGTAGGGGTTCGTGATGAAGCGCGCCGCGGTCAGCTCCGGCCGGTTGCGATAACCGCGCGCGACGCCGGGGCCGGCATAGTGAATCTCGCCGTTGACGCCCGGCGGACAGAGCTTGAGGAACCGGTCGAGCACGTACGCCCGCCGGTGACGGAACGGCTTTCCGATCGGCGGCGCTTCGGCGACATCCCGCGGGACGATCGTCGAGATCGAGTACACCGTGTCTTCGGTCCCGCCGCAAAGGTTCATCAGCTCCTCGACCTGCGTCGTCTCGAGGATCTCGCGCGCGAGCGCGAGCGAGAGCCGCTCGCCCGCTTGCATGATCACGCGCACCGACGGCGGCACGGCGCGTTGGTGCACGATCTCCGTGAGCCCCGACGAGGTCGCGCTGACGATCCTCGCCGCGTCGCGGCGCGGCGCGGCAGCGAGATCCAGGACGTTCTCGACGATCAGCATCCGGCCGCCCAGACACAGCGCGCCGAAGATCTCGAAGACCGAAACGTCGAACGCGATCGAGCTGGCGAAGACGAAACCATCGCGCAACTCGGGCGAGAACCGATGCTCGACCCAGTCGACGAAGTTGACGACGTTGCGGTGCGTGATCTCGACGCCTTTCGGCCGCCCGGTCGAGCCCGAGGTGTAGATGATGTACGCGAGCGTCCTCGGATCGAAGCGCGCCGGCGGCGCTGGTGTTGCGTCGATACGTTGGAGATCGATTGTCTTCACCGACGGGGGCAAGAGCGCCGCGTGCTCCGGCGAGATGAAAGCGACCCGCGTCCCGGCATCGTCCAGAATTCCCGCGATCCGCTCCGGCGGCGTCGCCGGATCGAGAGGCACGTAAGCGGCTCCGCTCTGGACGATCGCCATGCAAGCCGCGACGAGGTCGGGATTGCGGTCTATGCAGACGCCGACGGTGTCGCCGACGACGACGCCGGCATCGCGCAATGCGCCGCGCAGCACGGCGCAACGCTCACCGAACTGGCGATAGGTCACATCGCGCTCGCCGTACACGATTGCAACACGCTCTGCCGCTCGCTCGACCCAGCGCTCGAACAGGTCGCCGATCAGCGGCGTCTCGTCCCACGGCGCATCGGTGTCATTCCACTCGCCCAAGATCCGGGCGCGCTCTTCGGGAGCGATGTATTCCCATTCGGAAAGCGGAGCGTCAGGTGCGGCAAGTGCGGTCGCAAGCATCCGCGCGCCGTCGGCCGGCGTCCGGCCGCGGCCGAGGAGCAGGTCGCCGTCCAGCTTGAGATCGACCGCGGGAGCGCACGTACCGCGCACCAACTCATGAAGATTACGGTTGGGGGCGTCGGCCGCATCCTCATACGAGTTGTAGCGGACCCACAGCGCGTGCGCGATCGCCGCTACGACGCGGGCGGGCTCGCTTTGCGAGGAGGCGGCAAATGCGCGGAGGGGGGCTAGGAGTTCGGAGACAGAGGCAGAGTCGACGTTTTCGAGGAGCATCCTAGTACAAGGCGAGAGTACCGTCGACTTTGGCTCGCTTGACCGCACCCGCAAACAAGCCCAAAGCGATAGGCGTGAGGAGCAACGTGAAAACGCAGAGCCACAGCGCCTCCGAACCTACTTGCCCGAGCGTCGCGCCGTACATCGCTCCACGAAATCCGTTGAGGACGTGAGTCATCGGCAACATCCATGAAAGAACCTGCAACGAATGCGGCAAGAGATGGACCGGAAGATAAACGCCCGCGAACAGCATCGAAGCGCTCGTCATGGCCCACTCGACCGGCCCGGTCTTCTTGAAGACCATCGTTGCGGCCGAAGCCGCGACGCCGATCGGCGAGAGCGAGAAGATCGTAAGCAACAGGAACACCACGAATGCAGGCAAGTTGACCCGCGCTAGGTTTAGCCCGAAGAAGCCGGCGACCCCCAGATAGCAGATCATTTGCAGCGCCGTCAACGAGAACGCCCACAAGCCCGATGAGAGGACGAGTAGCTTGAGGCTCGTCGGGGTCGCGAGGACGACCTCCAGCGTGCCCAACATTTGTCCGTCGCGAATCGTTTGAGCGAAGGCTCGTAAGGCCGTCGTTTGAAAGCGCAAAATGGCGAAGTTCACGACGAGATACTCGAAGTAGGTTCCGACCCTTCCATTCCAGCCAAACTGCGCCGACGGGTGAAGCAACAAAGAGATGAAGAAGGCAACCGCTACCTCGACGACAATGTTGGCCCACGACAGGATGAACATCGGCACGTAGCCGGTCTCAATGAGGCGATCGCGGTTGAAAATCGCCGCCATGCGCGCCAGGTTGGCACGGACCTCGTCGAACTCGAACGCTCGGCTAGCGACTGCCATCGAGAGCCCCATTCGCTCCACTGGTGACTTTACGGAAGATATCGACCGGCTGCGGTTCGATCGTCCGGAAATCACGAAGCAT